>JBLNEL010000037.1:0-2702 GCA_050262615.1 Bacillota bacterium | reverse complement strand
AACAGAACTTTGATAATCGGAAGAAAGGGAGAAAACTGATCTTAAATTTTATTTCCCTGACTTTTATTTCATTTTTGGTTGGATCATACAAATTATAAAACATGAGAATTGTTGTTGTCTGATAAAAAATATAACCAGAGGAAGTGCAGAATATACGGAGCAAATTGCAATAGCATCGGAATATTTGAATAATATAATGCAAAACTCAAAGGCATAACAAACAAATTTAAACTTAGGTTAGGTACACTTAATTGGAAAGGAAGGAGCCCTCTGCTAATATGAGAACGAAAATTCTGCTTGTTGACGATGAACAGGATATTGTTGAATTTCTTCAGTATAACATTGAAGCCGCCGGCTATGAGGTTATCAGCGCTTCTAATGGAAAAGAAGCACTCGAGAAAGCTGAACAGATGCCCGACCTTATTATTCTCGATATAATGATGCCTTTTATGAATGGTTATGAGGTCTGCAGGAAAATTAGGGAGAATAAACTTACCTGGCAGATCCCAATTATTTTCCTGACTGCAAAATCCGCTGAGGCCGATGAAATTAGGGGGCTTGAGCTTGGGGCTGATGATTTTATTCCAAAACCAATATCACCAAAAAAACTGGTCGCTCGCATTAAAGCCAATCTCAGAAGGGCTGATTCTGCCTCAGACTCTCAAAAAGATGAACAGGCTGTAATGAGAGTTGGCCCCCTGGAAATCAATAGGGGAAAATTTGAAGTCAAAATAAATGGTGAGAATATATTCTTTCCCAAAAAAGAATTCGAAATACTTTCTTTTATTGCTATGCATCCGGGCAGAGTCCTTTCCCGCGAGGCAATTTTAAGAGATATCTGGGGAGATGATATTTATATCATGGAAAGGACCATTGATGTGCATGTAAGAAAGATTCGTGAGAAAATGGGACGATATTCAGAAATGATAGAAACAATTAAAGGCGTGGGATACCGCTTAAAATATCATGAATAAACTCTTGGAAAATTTCAGATATTCTAAAAAGTATATTGCTGTAATTCTTATAATCTATCCTCTGCTGTTTCTTTGCTTTTACACTTTCTCGTTAATTAATATCTCTATATTGAATTCAGCCTTCATTTCACTTTTACTTTGTGCTCTCCTTTTGTACGTTTTTGGAAACATAAGAAGAAAGGAACTTACTGCAATCAGGGATGTTATAAGATCAATAACCAATAAACAGTTCTCTTCATCAGACGAAATATTGCTAGATAGCAATCTTATTGAGATCGAAGAAGACATAAAGCTGATGTTCATGCAGTCCAAAAGAGATATCGAATACCTGAAGCGCCTTGAGCAGGTAAGAACCGAATTCCTTGGCAATGTTTCCCATGAGTTAAGGACTCCCATCTTTTCTATCCAGGGTTATCTGGAAACTCTCCTTGAGGGCGCTTTGTATGACGAGAAGGTCAACCGCATATTTCTTGCCAAGGCCAATCACCATGTTCACAATCTTAATAACCTTCTTAATGATTTGATTGATATTTCAATGATAGAATCAGGGGAGATGAACTTAAGCTTCAGATACTTTTCTATTGAGGAATTACTATCGGAGATCATTAATGACTTAGGACCCCTTGCTGAAGAAAAATCTCTTAATCTTAAACTCATTTCTGAACGCCGGGATCTTCTTGTTTTAGGCGATAAGAACAAGCTAAAACAGGTCTTTGTTAACCTGATTCAAAATGCAATTAAGTACACAGAAAATGGTAAAGTTGAAATTATTGTGATCGAGGAGCATAAGACGGTGTTTTTGTCCGTAAAAGATACCGGTATCGGAATATCAAATAAAGATCTGAACAGAATATTTGAAAGATTTTACAGGGTCGATAAAGACAGATCCCGTGCTGCCGGAGGAACCGGACTTGGTCTGGCTATTGTAAAACACATAGTAGAAGCACATGAATCTAAAATTGAAGTTAAAAGTGAACCCGGAAAAGGTTCAGAATTCTTTTTCAGAATCAAAAAATAACCATTTGGTCATGAAATTACCTCTTGGTCATGAAATTACCTCAAATTACCCGCCTTTTAGCCCAATGTTAAGAAATTGTTAAGTTTTCATCAGGCTATGTTAAACAATGCTCATTTTGATTAACTTTATAATCGTGATTTTTAAAGTTTAAGAGTTTTTAATAAATCAAAGGAGTATCAAATGTTCAGGAAGACAATCCTTGTGTCTTTTGCTTTAATAACAGCAGGCTTGATTATTACCGGATGCGGCAGATCAAAGACTTCAGTTACGCTTGCAGGATCAACTGCTTTCCAGCCTTTTGCTGAAAAACTTGCCGAACAGTATATGAGCAATCATAATAATGTTACGATAACTGTGCAGGGCGGCGGATCGGCTGTAGGAATACAGTCGGCAAATTCAGGTGCAGCACAGATCGGTATGGCTGACCTTGTGACTCTGCCTGATGACGCTAAAGCACTTACCTCAGTTATTGCAGCCAAAGACGGCATTGCAATTGTCGTTAATCCTAAAAACCCGGTAACCGGACTTACAACCGACCAAATACGCGATATATTCAATGGAAAGATAACAAACTGGAAGGAAGTAGGCGGACCGGATGCCCCTATTACCGTAGTTTCACGCGAAGCCGGTTCAGGCACAAGATCTTCTTTTGAACAGATAGTTCAGAATATCTCACTTAAAAAAGATGCACTCATCCAGGATTCAAACGG
>JBLNEL010000036.1:0-3666 GCA_050262615.1 Bacillota bacterium | reverse complement strand
TATCCCACAAACTTCCTATTGTATCATTAAATCTGGGTGCGGTTCCTGATCTGGTAATTGATGGATATAATGGTTATAAAGCTGAACCGTTTGATATTGATAAATTAGCGGAATTTCTTATGGATCTGATTTCTGATTCTGAAAAATGCAAAGAATTCGGAAACAACGGATATAAGTTTACTCTAAATAAATTTTCATGGGAAAAAGTGGGCAAGAGACTAAAACATTATATTGAAAAGTCATTAAAGGAAAACTCCACGTTTAAGAATTCTGATAAAGCAGGGCAAAGGAGCAGCGGAAAACATTCGTATAAACTTTCAATTAAAAATTCCTGATCTGATAAACTTTTATTAATCCAATGGATTATGTATTTTCCAATATTGTCTTAAATAAATCTACCGGACCAAAAATATAATTATTATCCGAATTGAAAAGTTACAGGAGAGTAATTGGAATACTTAAATGCAACAGAAGCCAGAGTAATCGGTTCACTTATCGAGAAGGAATTAACAACTCCTGAGTATTATCCATTGTCATTAAATGCACTGACAAATGCCTGTAATCAGAAGAGCAGTCGGGAGCCGGTAGTTTCATATTCAGAAGAAGAAGTTGAAAATGCTCTGACAACATTAAGGGAAAAGAAGCTTGCAAGAATGGTTCAGGATGGTGGAAGGGTAGTAAAGTATAAGGAAGCTTTAGTTGAGCAGATTTCGTTAGATCCCAAAGAGACTGCTGTTTTGACATTATTAATACTTAGGGGACCACAAACAGCAGGAGAATTGCGATCGCGTTCAGGACGGATGTATGAATTTCAAAGTCTAGAAGAAGTTGAACTCACGCTTCAGAACTTATCCGGAAGGGAAGCCGATCCTCTGGTAGTAAAATTAGAGCGGCAAACAGGGATGAAGGAAAGAAGATATGCACATTTGCTCTGCGGACCGGTTAACACAGATAATAAAGAAGTCCTGAATAATGGGACCAGCAATAACGATAAGTTTGAGATTTTATATCAGGAACTTGACAAACTAAAACTGGAATTCGAATTGTTAAAGGAACAATTTTCCAATTTCAAAAAGCAATTTGAATAAATGTGAAACAGGCCAGAAAAAAGGTGATAAAAAATATAGCTGAATAAATTTGAAATTGCAGAATTTATTCAGCCGAACAAAATTGCTTTTATTCTTTCCAGTCGATTGGGGAAATAACTACAACGAATTCACCTTTTAATATCTTTTGGCTGAGGCTTTCAAGAAGCTCTGAAGCTTTACCGCGCCAGACCTCTTCAAATTTTTTAGTAAGTTCCCTTGCGACCACTATAATTCTTTCAGGCATGTACTCGTTCAATTCTTTGAGGAGCTTTTCAATACGGTAAGTTGATTCGTAAATAATAATTGTTCTGTTTTCTTCAGAGAGCTGTTGAAGTTTTTTTTGTCTTCCTTTTTTTTGGGGTATGAATCCTTCGTAGATGAAAGAATCGGTTGGCAATCCGCTAATGCTGAGTGCCGTAATAGCAGCTGTAACTCCTGGTATAGCCTGAATGGGGACATTATTTCTTATTGCTGCAGAAACAAGTCTGGCTCCGGGGTCTGAAATCCCTGGTGTCCCGGCATCAGAGACAAGTGCACAGCTTTCTCCATTTTTTATGCGGTTAAGAACGTAATCAATTTTTGATGATTCATTTTGCGCATTAAAGGAAACAAGCTCTTTTTTGATCTCAAAATGGCTCAGCAGGAATCCGGTTACGCGTGTATCCTCGCAGACCACAAAATCGATTTCATTTAAGACTTCCAGTGCTCTTAGTGTAATATCTTTGAGGTTGCCTATAGGTGTACTTACAATATAAAGGGAAGAGTCCATTTGATAATCCTGTTAAGTGAATAAAAGTACAGCAGCATGTGATTGTTTAAAATGATAACGGCTCCACTATGGAGCCGCATCATGCAAGTAGTTTGTTAATTGTTTTATTTTTGACTCAATAAATATAAAGTTTTTTCAATTATTTTCAAACCCTCATTTAATTCCTGATTTGAGATATTCAGAACAGGGCGGAAGCGTATTGAGCGAGGGCCGCAGGGGAGTATGAGTAATCTGTTTTTATAACAAAGTTCAACGAACTCTTTCCTGATCTCAGTTGTTGGCAGGTCAAATGCGCACATTAGTCCTAGTCCGCGGGCATTAGACACCAAAGCGGGGAAATTGTCCTGAATATTAAGTAAGTTATCGAGTAAAAACTCGCCATTAATTCTTGCATTTTCAACAAGGTTTTCCTCTTCAATAATTTCCAGATTTCTTTTAGATCTGATCATATCAACAAGATTACCGCCCCAGGTAGAGTTAATACGGCTGGATTTACGGAAGCAATTTTCTTCAACCTCATCAATTCTCTCAGTAGCCATAATTCCGCATACCTGCATCTTCTTGCCGAAGGCGACAATATCAGGTTCAACAAAATGCTGATGGGCCCACATTTTGCCTGTCAGGCCTATGCCGGTTTGAACCTCATCGAACATAAGCAGGATATCGTTTTCATTTGCGATTTCACGCAACTTCACAAGGAATTCTTTTCTGAAGAAATTATCGCCGCCTTCAGCCTGTACAGGTTCAATAATAATCAGGGCAATGTCGTCTTTATTTTCCTTAATAGCCTTATAGATTTCATCTTCAGCCTGTTTTTCCAGTTTTATCACATCCTCAATATGCTTTTCGAGCGGGAAGGTGATCTTCGGATTAATGATCCTGGGCCAGTCGAACTTAGGGAAATGGAGTATCTTATTAGGATCAGTATTAGTCAGAGACATAGTATAGCCTGATCTTCCATGAAAAGCTTCACGGAAGTGAATTACCTTATGCCCTTTTTCTTCTTTATATCCCTTTATAAAGTTTTTTCTCACCTTCCAGTCAAAGGCGACCTTTAAACCGTTTTCAACAGCAAGGGCTCCACCATCTATAAAAAACAGGTATTTAAAGGATTCAGGTACAGCGACTCTGGAAAAAGTCTCAACAAACTCAGCCATTTCTACAGAATAAAGGTCAGAATTCGAAGGTTTGTTTGTAGCAGCTACAGCTCCAATTTTTTCCCTAAATTGCGGTGTATTTAATTTGGGGTGATTAATCCCAAGCGGGGAAGAGCCGAAAAATGAAAAGAAATCCAGGTAATCCTCACCTGTCAGTGCATCCACCAGTCTAACGCCATTACTTTTTTGATGATCAAAGACAAGGTCAAAACCGTCAACGAGCATTTTCTTTTTAAGTGTTTCATGAACGTTAAAAGGTGTAATTGAATCCCAGATAACATTGTTTTCAACGAACTCGCTCATAATTTCTCCTGAATTTAAATAATTTTAAACAGGCCTGTGAAGGCAGGGAATATTATATCTAAGTAGATAAATTCTGAGTCAGAAAGGGCAAAAGGTTAGAATACGTTTTCAAAACGTGAAATAAAATAGCTTCTAAGGGATTTGAAGCCGGTATTCGAAAAGAAATCAATATACGATGGCATAAATTTCAAAGAAATTTCCCAGAGTGATTTACTATGCGCAAGTTAGTTATTTATTTCCCCATTATCAATCACAATATTTATTCATAAAAGCAAAAAAAAAGGACGAATTATTCCTTGACTTTACGTGAATAATACTGAATTTTTCTGGTAGATGAATATAAGTTCTG
>JBLNEL010000035.1:0-3113 GCA_050262615.1 Bacillota bacterium | reverse complement strand
ATTGCAAATATTTTAAGGCATAAAACCTCAAAACCAGATGAACCCAAAGCCAAGGGATCCAAAAGAAAAGAAAAATCTGTTTATCTTCTATCTGAACTTGGACCAACAAGGTATATAAAATTTACAGTCTGCGGATATTGCGGATCTACTATCAAAACTACTATTGCCAATTCAACAAAAGACAATAAAAATTATTATTACTTCTGCGCACTTCGACACAGATCAGGAGCTTCGGCTTGTCCTGATTCAACTCTCCATAGGCAGGATACAATAAATGAACTGGTTCTTAATGACCTGCAGGAGACTTTAAGGAAAAATGTAAAATCACTTTTTAGCAAATACACGGCTTACTTGGGTGAAAAATTAAGAGATGATCTTGAAGCTTACTCCCTACAGATTGCTAAAATGTCTCATTCAAAAACTTTGGAAAGAGATAAAATAACTGCGCTGCTGAATGAACAACTTTCCCTTATGAATAAATCTCATGAGATTCCATCATTCTTTTTCAGTCTGAAGGATATGGAATCAAAAAGAAAATCAGTTCGTGAAAATATCAAGAGCATAATCCTATATTCAGATAAAATCGAACTTATATACAGATACCCGATAGATGAGAAGTTTGAAACAAAGAAAACGATAAGGATTGAGAAATGAGTGGCAAGCATGGTATATTCCCAAGAGGAAAAGTACTGTATATAAGGTATTATGATCCTATACAGAAGAAAGCTGTAACTGAATCAACCGAATTCCCAGATACCAGGCAGGGTTTTAAGGATGCTAAAAAGTATAAAGAAGAGAAAGTAGAAAGTCTGAAAAAACAAAAAAAATCACTTAAAAACCGGCTTATTCCGATCAGTGCAACTCTGAATGAGGCATTTGAGCATTATTTGAGAAACAACACTGATAAGGATAAAAATACTATTACTGAGTACAATACTTTCTTTTATAATTATCTGACCAAGAAATTCCCTGCAGATGCTCCATGTACGGTCCTTACAAAGCTCTCGGTTGAAGATTTCCTGATAGATGTCAAGGAAATGAAAAAGTCTCAGAATACAAAGTACAACATTTGCAAAAATATGCGTAAATTCCTGAACTTTCTTTTTGAGTATTCTTACCTGAAAAATGTGTTTATCATTAATAAGGATACCTTTACAAAGCAGGAAGTGAAAGAAGTAATAGTCTACTCTAAAGAAGATATAAAAAAGATCATGGATGGACTTCAGGAAAAGACATCGAATTTCCGGACCACTATTTACCTTTTGGTTTATTCAGGTCTTAGGCCCATAGATCTTATGTACCTGACTGGAGATAAAATAGACATTGAAAAAGGGATAATGAAGTTTTATTCCAAAAAGCTTGATGAATGGCGGACTGTTCCCCTTCATAGTGAACTTATTCCGGTATTAAAGGAAAGACTGGCTGAAGTAGGATCCGGGAAAATTGTCGATTATTTTGAGCTTCATGCTGTCGGTGTTGCCTTTAGAATTTATCTGGCTGCTTTGGGACTTAATAAGAAGGGATATACTCTTAGGACGTTTAGAAAGTATTTTGAGACTGAAAGCTATGAGCTTGATGGTGATGCAAGAGCTATTGCCTATATTGCCGGCCATAGTCCACAAACTGCAGACAGGTATTATAGAAAGTTTAAGAATGAGAGATTAAAGAAAGAAATAGAGAAATTTTCCCTCCCGAAACAGGAGGATAATAAGAAAAATAAAACCAAGCAATCTGAAGACAAGAAAAAATAGAATTGTAACATATTTTGATGTGTACTGTAACATGTTTGTAACATTGTGTGACAATTTATAGTGCGGATAACCGGGGTTATAAAGTACTAAAAGTTTATTTTTGCGCTATTTTCTCTATTTTCCTACTTTCTTTTTACCCTTGATCTGCCTTACAAGCAGGGGGTCATTGGTTCGAATCCATTAGCTCCCACAATACTTAAAGCCTTGTAAATTAACAGTTTACAAGGCTTTTTTGTTTTAAATAATATCCTTAAAAATTTGCCTGTAACATATGTTTGTAACATAAATGACCGGAAATTTTCACTTACTTACTGCTTTCCTTCTCTTCTTTCCCTACAAATTCAGCCATATCATTGTCATAGATGGGTTCAAGTGCCAGGTAATCATTTATTGATAAAAGCGGATGGATTTCTGATAATTTAAATACATACATATCCAATAAAGACACTTCCTCTGAAAAAAGCTTCTTCTTTTCTTCATCAAATCTTTTTTTATCCTCCAGCTGCTTAAAATTATACCGGCCTGAAAATACCTTGGTCCTGTTCCCATTTTCATCAAAAGTATCAGATTCGACAAAAATCGGTTGCGCTATTGAGGATAAAAGATCCTGTTCGGCCTCACCTGCTGACTCAACGACATCCTTTAATTTTTTAGAAATCATTGAGAACCGGAAAAACACTTTACTTGCATTTTTCCCTACCTTTTCCCGAAATTTTTCGTCTTTTGAATTTTCTGCAATTTCCCGGATAGAATTATACATATCCAGACATTGTTTTGTAGTCAATTTCATAGCAACCATATATTCCCCTGTTTTGTGAAAATCTATTTTTTTTAAGAAATCAAACCTAGACTTTTGAATTTTGTCTCAAATTCGTTTAATCTGGTCCTTAGATTCGCAATAATGGCCTGTGCTGTAGCATCGAAAGTACCTGGTATTAAACTATTATTTGCTGCAGTCAAAGCTGTTGGCTTTGCTACAGGAGATGCATCAAAAAAGCCTATCATTGGAGCAAAAAGGCTTAATTTATCTGTACCTTTGACCTGAAAATTTACACCTTCAATTACAAATCCGACATCCGACATGGCAACTATAGTTCCCATATCTCCTGATGGAGAAACAAACTTTATAAAAGGATAATTGGCATAGTAATTATAAATATCAATGTACGTTTTAGTTGGATCACCTATTCTAAGTTTTCCATCGGCCATTAAATGGAACTGTCTTATTGCTGTTGATTGTACTGTGGCCTTTAACAGTATTTCAGCATCATAAACCGTAAGCTTATTTCCGCTGGAACCACTTCCTAAGTTCCAACCTGTCATTTGAGTCGCATTAAAGTTGTAACTTTGAATATAACCGTT
>JBLNEL010000034.1:0-8015 GCA_050262615.1 Bacillota bacterium | reverse complement strand
TACCTTGCAACATAAATCCTATCCTCGTCAACACTTGTGCCATATTCTTCTCTGGTCATTTCCCAAGGTTCTTTGATCTTATTTTCATTGTGTTCCATACTATTCTCCTTGTTTTTATCCTGCAAATTATCATTTTGCTGAACATTTTGCCATCGTCTTATCGTTGGATTAATCTTACTGGGCAATAGCTGATTATTGCTTGTATTAATGGATTTTATCACAGGGAAAAACTCTATATTAAATAATTTAATGCTTTTCTCCGTCTTGTTTTCAACAAATCTCTTTAATAATTCATAATAATCCGGATTTTCTTCAATATGCTGCCTTGCTATAAACTTGAAGAAAGCTTCCCTGCTCATTGGCATTTCTGAACCATCATCCTCAAGTCTTCTTTTTAGCTCATTATACAGGTCTTCATGTTCACTTTCTACTTTTGCTCCTTCATCTAATTTGGGACTATCAATAGATATTGTTTTTCTGAATACCTTATTGAATGCCTTAATAAGTGTGTTCTTTATTGATGTTGCTAAAGTCTCTTTTTTAGATACAGATGAAAACCTTGATATTATCTCTTTTTCCTGATCGGTAAAATAATCCTGGCCTGAGAATGGATTTTTCCCATTTAATATCTTATTCTGAAAAACATCATCCGGAGTAGCTGCATCACCAAACATGCCTCCGCCTTCCTGTTCTACTTCTGCGCTGCTGTTATAAGCTTTAATTGCAGTATTGAGTATCCTTGGTCCTTTCTTTGATAACAAATTAATTGCTACGTCCTGGGCAGTTGGAGGATTATCAAACATATCTATCTGACTGAGGAAAGTATCAAAATCAATTCCTTTTTGCTCACTGGTCCTTGCATATCTGCTCTGAAGATTTACAGCATTGTTTATTTGGGGCTTTAAACTGTAACCATTTTGAAGAGCCATATTCTTACTAAGTGAAGATATACTCTCCTTAATATTGTTTGTTACACTTCTTACTCCATCTGAATTGCTGACACTAAGCGCATTCTGATCTAATACGCTGCTGATCATTACGGTTTCAAAAAGCTCTTTTCCCTGATCGGTTAATGTCCCGGACTTCTGATCAAAGTAATCAGGTAATTTCTGGGGAAGAACTATTCCTGATTCAGTAAAGAATTTCATTACCTCGGCCTGATTAGATGCGCTGCGGTAAATATCGGAGAAGTTTTCAACTCCGTTTACAATCGAAATAAGGCCATTCATTATATGAGGATTCTTCTTTAATATATCCCCATACTGCATTCCTTTCTGAACAAAATCTTTTCCCTTTGTTGTATCCAGATTATATTTACCAAGTTCTGCCTTGCTTAGTTTTGGAATATCATGATCAATCTTGACCAGGATAGGATTTTTCATTCCTTCCAGGTCTTCAGGAGAAAATCCAAAGTCAGATATTTCATTTTTTAGATCCTGCTGGTACTGTTGCCATTTTTCCGGATATTGTTCAGCTGCAAGCTTAGCACTCATGGTTCTGTTATTTCCGCTGAGTACATGACCTTCTTTACTAACGATAATATTTTGACCGGCTTCTTTACTGCTGTTAATTGTTCTGCTGTCCCAATTCTGGGCAATTGTTCTGACAAATGCTTGTGCATTTTCATCATGCTCATAGTCCCGGTCATTGACCGATTTTCCGTCTTCCTGCGGATAACTTTCTGAGGGTAAAAATGTTTTTTCATTGTGACTTGCTATTATATCATCTAATTCCATTAATGCATAGTTTGAGTTTCTTGAGGTGTTATCAGGCATTATTATTTTTGAGATCTTCCCGATTTTACCTTTGAAACTTCCTGTTGGTGTAAATAATGATTTACCGTTGATGCTTTCTAATTCATCCCTGGTCACTTGCCTATGAAGACCGTTCTTGTCTGTATAGGTTATTACTCCATCTGAAATATCATATATGTCGTATTTCTCATTACCTAACTGCAATTGCTTGAATGGACCGTCAAATATCCTGGTTTCATGCTCTCCGGTCCTCCAGTTAAACTCTGTTCTAAGTTTATACTTCTGATTGTTAAACTGAACTTCCTTTGTACCAATTAAAGGGTTTGCTCCGAACTTAAAGCCTCTTTCCTGCATATCAGATGCATAGCTTGAAAAATCCTTACTGGTAAGGACCTCTTTTATTTTCTTCTTATTCTCTTCATTCTCCTGCTCAACCCGGGCTCTTTCTTCATCGGTCTGTGTAGGTCCAACTTCTTTTATTCTCTTCCACCTGCTGCCATCATTCTGGGCTTTTTCCTTAACAGCTTCTTTAATAGCCTGAAGTTTCCTTTCCGGATCATTTGCACTTGCTTCGGCCTGTTCCCTGGTCTGGTATTCTGCAGCAACTTTCCCGGATTTATCCCATGTAAACCGTATACTGCGCTTTTCCGGATCTTTTTCCTCCTGTTTCTGAATAAGATTTATTTTCTTATCCAGATGCTTTTCCATATCCTCGAAATAATAAAACTCCTGTCCCTCATCATTCTGCAGCCACATTCCATCTTCAGAAACATTTTTAATGCTGTAATTATTCTTATTAAAGAAAATAGTAGGGTTATCGGTACCATTAATATTTATAGATTCACTGTTCTTCTCCGGATCAAAGGTCTGTGTTACCTTCAGCTGGCCAAAAGGAGATTTAACATGCTTTTCATATCTTAGATCATTTCTTCTTATATACCCATTTCCCTCAGTAACATCTTTCCAGAACTGATACTTTAATGAACTCTCATAGTTGTGTTTTAACTTATCAGAATCACCGGTCGGATCTCCTTCCATTATCTTCTTTGTTTTTGTCTTTTCATCTTCTATTCCCTGGGCTCTTTCTTTCCTCAGAATGGGACTGCTCAACTTATAAAGGTAGTTTCCTTTTTCAGTCTCGATAAGAGCAATTTTACTTCCTACTTCTTTTACTTTTCCCTGAAGATCATTTACCATTACCGGATCACCAATTCTCAGGTTAATATCCCTGTGAAGCTTTTCAAGATGAGCATTCTTATTTACAACTAATTGTTTATCAGAAAACTGAATAACAAACAAATTGTCCGATGAATCAATTATCTTACCGTCTTTTCCCTCATAGTTTATATAGTCACCTGTCTTAAAGTCTGAATAATCCTTATGCACCTTATCAGGATTACTTACTACTTCACCTTTATCATCCTGCCATTGTTGCTTACCATTGGGCAATTCATATAGATAAATGTATCCGTCACCTTTCGAATTGGGCTTTCTCTGGATATACTTATGGCCTGGTTTCTCTCCGCCTTTCTTATTCCATGCATTACTGGTTGCTGCCGGTGCTTCCTTCGCTGGTGCTGGAGTAGTGCTGAAATTCTTCATTTTGAAGAAATTGCCAAAGGCCTTAAATAATTTGTGTTCGTTTTGCTTGACAAATATTTCAGATATTGTTAAGTTTAATTGGCGGCTGCCAGTTACCGCGCACTTAGCAAAAGACTGGAGATTTTTAAGGTCTATTGATTTCTTCAATAGGCCTTTCTTTTTTTCATAGATGATTTCTCCAGCATGTTTTTCGATATAATCTTCCCTTAATATTCTTGCTGTTTTTATTATATCATCAATAGTAAATGCAACACTTAATGAGGTGTTTTTATATTTCTTTGAGAATATAAAATCTGCCTCAATTGATGGCTGATTATTAATCGATATTCTATCCGGATTTTTCAATAATTCCTTTAACTCACCAATAACAGCAATACTGTCTTTTTCATAGGTTAGTTCTTTCCAAGCCTGTTCACCCTTTTCATTGATGAACGAAACAAAGACTTTCTTTGAAATACCCTCAATTCTCAATATCTTGTGGAAATCCTCTTGTCTTACCTGAATCCTTCCTATTGGAGTATTATAGGTACCTACAACATTTTCACAAAATTCCTTGTAAAGGTTCGGGATAAAATCCCCTTCAACTTTCTGTCTGTTCTCATTTTTCTTCGTGAATTTCCCTTCCCTGTCCCTGGGGTGCTCTTCTTCTTTGAATGGTTTTCCGATACTTTTATAAAAGGTCTGAATATATTCAGGTTGAATCTCTGATTCTAAAGCTTTTTTCATCAAGTAAGCATTTAAGAGGAACCTGTTTGCAGATACTTCTTCTTTGCCATTATTAAGTATGACCTTATCTGCAGTAAAATCAATAATCTCTCCTTTCTCGGTCCTTAAACCTTTACGGATAAGATTAATTGGTTCGCTGCTGAGCAAATTACCTTCATTATCGCGCGTAACTATGTGAAGATTCTCAATACTCTTGTATATGAATCCTCCACAGAAGTCAGGCTCTTTTATGATATAGTTCATTCAAATGCCTCTAATGGAACTGTTTTACCTGCGAGCTCATGTGTAGAATCTATGCAGAACTCAACATTTCCCTCTTTGATGAAATAATGACAGATCTTCTGATCATTTCCCTCATACCACTTATGTTTTACTGATGGGTAAAATGTCGGATTTTCTAAATCTCCGTTAAAATCCCAAGTAGGACCTTTATATCCTCCTTCCAGAGTAAATTCATTTGTTGGGATTGAATGAAGGTGCTTACATCCCGGACAATGGTATTCATAGTATCCGGCAGTATAACAATTTACTTTATTAGGCATTTCTTACATTCCCCTGTTCAATAAAGAAATGAGCAAAACATCCTCCGTTAATTGCAATAGAAGATGATCCATTTACAAAAGTAATATCATCATATCCGGTTCCGGCAAAATTCCATCTTCCTGGACCTTCGTGCGCCTCTTCAGGTTTTACATGAAGCTGCCAGCAGGTAATTGAATGTGTTCCTTTTGGTCCTCCGTTTTCAGCAAAACACTTAGGGCAAAGAAACCTCATTCCATCTGCATCTTTAATATTATCAACATGCTGAGCCCTGTTTTTATCAAGGATCTTTAAGAATTGGGGCTTTAAGTCTGTTAATTTCATTTATCTAGCCTCTGACATTAAGTTTTCGTAAAACACTCTATGCGCTTCCGGATCTTCAATTGATAGCCTTAAACGTCCGTCTTTATCAATCCATTCGAACTTAGGATTAAATTTTATCCATCTGCATCTACAATGCGGATGCATGGGAATAACCGGCATTGACTTTTCGTGATGCTGCCTATCCTTCAAATTACTTTTCTTATTCCCTATTTCCTTATCAATCCGTTTTTTAGAACTGCTGCTACGTCCAATATTACTTTTCCCGGCCCATATCTTTGTTTCCCAATCCTTAGAGATCTTTTTATATTCATCTTCATTTACAGAATCATCATATCCTGGTGGCGAATTCTTTGTTACCTGGTATATTTTATTATGAATAAGATCATAACACACTTCACAAGCATCAGGCATACTTATTCCGCGCACCCAATCACCATCTTTCAACGTACATAGATAAGCATTACTGAAAGCTGCATTCGTTTCATAGATTGCTACTCTTTTCCAGTCGCGGTTTAATTCCCCTTTATCTTCTGTGATAAGGTCCTTTAATCTTCTTTCAACTCCGGTCCATCCTTCATGCTGCTGAATAGCTTCTGTAACTGCTTGTCTTACTTTCTGTATTGTATTAGTAGTAGTGTTTGAAATATTAAGACCTGCATTCTCCATAGCTTCAGTAAGTGCATTAAGTTCTACCTTTGTCAAGTTGTATGTTTTGGCAGCTTCTATAATTGACTTCGGCAAACTGACAACTTCAGGTAATTGGAAAACACTTGCTGTTCTGTCACTTGCCTCCAGTAACCGTCCTACAATATATGCGCGGATAAGCCATGTATTGGCTTCTGGTATCTGATTATAAAAATATTCCTTTACCCATTTGTCTATTGTTTCCATTTCCTTAAAGGACATGAAGTTTTTCCGGAAATTAATTTCCTTCCTTTCCTGCAGGAACTTCGCTAAATCCTGATAGAATGTTTCAGGAGAGAAAAGATCAGCTAACTGCCTTTCAATGAAATCAAGTTCCTTCAGGTGGTGGATTTTTCCGTCAATAGTTTTAAGAATCTGCATTGGGTTCACCTGATAAATATGTGTCTGCTACTTCCAGCACTCTTTCAATCATTTCGCTGTTAAAACCTGTCTTATCCTGTATGTAATTTATTAGCTTCTCCATATCAACCGGCTTTTGTTCCAAATATTTTGTAATAGTGACCGGGAATGGTTGGCCAAACGAACAATTATTATATGTAATGTTCGGCTGAAATTCGGTAATTTCTATAACCGGCATTCCTGAAATATTAATCTTCATTAACTCTCTCGGTCAATTTTTCAAGTGTTCTTTCAAGCTTCTCATGCATTGTTTCACATGAACTTCTGCTCATAAATCGCCTTTCATTCTCTGTATTTGTCTTTTCAATAGCCAGATAAAGTTTTCCAACTTCCTTAGTGAATTTTTCCGCCAGTGTTAATCCTAAGCTCTGTATCTCCTTGCTTAGTTCATCAAACTTCTTGATGTAGTTTTTTTCAATTTCCTCTGACTTCTTTAAGGCCTTTTCTACATCAACTTCAATTTTATCCATTCTTATCCCCATTGAAGCAATTTTCCCTGAATGATCCTCCAGGGTTGTTTCCATAGACTTTTGTTTTGTAAGGACGGATTTAAATATGAAAATGACCAAGGCTACAAGAGAAGTAAACAGAAAACCGATAATAACTAATAATAAATCAGTATGTTCACCTAGGGATTGTATATTCTGCTCCATTTTATTGCAACTCCTGCTTCAACTGTTCGTCCATTTCAGCTGAATTTTTATATTTCTGAATAAGTTGTTTGTCTTTCTCACTGTAATTG
Organism: Bacillota bacterium; assembly: GCA_050262615.1. GTDB lineage: Bacteria > Bacteroidota > Ignavibacteria > Ignavibacteriales > SURF-24 > JAUZPB01. Next base: position 1,223 of record JBLNEL010000034.1, on the reverse strand, counting down.
TTGTTTCCCTGACCGTCTTCCTGTTCAGGTCCGTTTCCCGGTTGCTGCTGTGATGGATCAGTTACTCCCTGCTGCATTGCATTTTGCTGTTGCATCTGCTGCTGCATCTGCATCTGCGCACTATTTGATAAGGCTGTAAAGACCTGCTGATTTCCAATTGCTTTTAGATCGTAAATATTTATACCAGCGAACATTAAGTTCTGCTTAGGTATATCCTGCTCAGCAAGCAAATCATTTATGCTCTTGGTAGTTGCAAGCTCCTTGGTCTGGATCTCAACTTTCTTCTGTTTGTCCTCTACTTCAAAACCTACGAATTTCAGCTTTACATCAAGCCTGGTGATGCGCTGAAAGATATTCCGGCCATATTTATCAGTTTCATTCAGGCTATCGGATAAATGGTTTAAAAAGGTTTTTGCGCCTGTATCCTTGCTTTCCTTTACAAGTCCGTCAGTCGGATCATCAAAAAAGCTTTTTCTCCCAACTGTATCGCCATAATCACCTAGACTTACCTCTCTTGGATCGGTGCCTGATAACTGGCAGAAAATTGAGAATAGAAGTGTCATGAACTGGTGGTATTCCATATCCCGGCTACTTCCTTTTGTACCAACCCATTTAACATCCGCCTTTTCAGTACCGATTGATCTTAATGAGATCATTGGGAAACCGTTTTTGGTCCCTCCGGATTGATAAGCGTAAAGTACTTTCTTCAGCTTTTCAAGCTGCATCTGGTTTACTCCGCCACCCATAAAAGCAAAAAATCCCTGTGGAAGTTTACTGCTGAAGTTAGATGCATTCATTTTAAGAGCATTTGTTATGTAGGTTATCATCCGGATAGCTTGCTCAACTATGGAAAAGCCTCTTTGTGCTTTCCTGAAGTCGCTGCGCACAAAGAAATGATGTTTTCTTACTCTGTCCCTGGTTACTGCAGCATATAAGTGATTTTGGTAAACTAACAGATAATCCGGTTCTTCCTTTTCTACATTGGTGAAAATCGGCTCATTATAAAGGTTCTCATAGTCGTTAAGAAGTTCGGTTATATCATCCCTGTAAATAGTCTGATCATATTTCCTGGTCTTTAGTATGGGCTTATAGATTGTTGGATCCTGAAGATGTATTGCAACCGGATCACCTAAGCCATTCATCCTTACTTCTAAGGTTATATCATCAAGATCAAAGAAATCCTCGTAAGCTGCTCCGATAAACTTGCCGAAATTAGCCTTGGT
>JBLNEL010000033.1:0-3176 GCA_050262615.1 Bacillota bacterium | reverse complement strand
CCAGGCAGCAAATCCGCGGGGCGTAATTGCGTCAAAAATAAATACAAGCGCAATTGCAAGAAAGCTGAAAGCAGTTTTTTGCCAGAAATATTCTAATTTATTAAAATAGTCTGTCATAGGTTTAAGTCATAATTTCATAACAATTTATAATAGTGTCTGTAGTTAGATAATAAGGAAAAAAGGGAAAAAATAACAGAGTGCATGTCTTTTTATGCCGAACCCATATAAATGGAATTTCAAGCAATGCGGAAGAATTTTAATCCTGGTAAAAACATGCTGAAGGAAAGGATAAGTTCCAATTTCAGATTTACCGGTTTTAAGTAAGACCTGTTTATGGATGGGGGTATGAAAAAACAAAAGCCCCAAAATCTTATGATTTTGAGGCTTTCTTGTGGGCCCAGATGGGCTTGAACCACCGACCCTCTGATTATGAGTCAGATGCTTAACTTACTTTGGTTAAATACTATTTAGCTGCTGCAATTATTATTAATGCATGAATTAAATCAGCATTAAATCCAGGGATTATTTTGGCCATGTTATTGTTCAAAATGATTCGAAAAATAGTTATATTCGTACAGATGTAGAATATTTATAGTGCAAATTTGGATATTGCCGTTAGTTAAACAGGGAGTTTGAAATGAACATCACTAAAGAAATAATTGATAGGATAGTTTCTGAAGCTAAAAACTTTGGGGCGACCAGGATAATTATGTTTGGTAGTGCTGTCACAGCCCCTGAGACGGCGCATGATATAGACATCGCTCTTGATGGCATAAAAGGCTGGAGAATATTTGAATTTGCAGGTAAAATGGAGGAGGAACTGAACGTTCCGCTGGATGTAGTTTCTCTAAGTCCGTCTTCCCGGTTTACCAGACATATTGAAAATTATGGACGGGTTCTTTTATGACCAAGGATGAATTAAGGGAAGAGATATCCATTGAACTGGAAGCGATCCAGCAGATAGTGACAGAACTTTTGGAACTGGCAAAAGATGTTGGTGATAAAGGACCCAATGTGCGTGAAAAGACTGCTGCAGGGGCATTTCTTGCCCAGTTCTATAATGGGATAGAAAACTTATTAAAACGTATTTCGAAATTTTATAATTTAGATATACCCTCTGGGGAGAATTGGCATATTGAACTGTTCAAAAGATTTTGTTATCCTCCAAAACTGCCGTTACCTGAACTGTTTAATAATGAACTTCCTGCCCTTATGGCTCCATACAGAAGGTTCAGACACGTTTTCTTCCATGGTTATGGATTTCAGCTGGAGTGGGAGCAAATGCAGGGAGGAATAGCAAATATTTCAACAATCTTTAATAAGCTTCAGGCCAACCTTAATACATTTCTTGAAGGACTATAACGTTTTCGATTTCACAACTTTTTGTGGCCCAAATAGGCTTAGCCGCCAGCAAAGTAATATTCTTATTAAATATTTTCCGGGGAAAAGCGGTTTTTTACTATTTATGTAAGCGGAAAATAATTAATTTACTGCATTCTAAAATAATGAAACAGAAAAATGAAAAGAATATTACTCGTTTTAACTGTTCTTAATTGTTTACTTATTAATCTTGAGGCGCAGATCTACAGAGGCTTCGCACAAGAGATGTTTCTTTTTTCACAGCCTGATGCAAGAAGTGAAGCAATGGGAAGGGGAAGCGCCGTACTTTACGGAAGCCCATTTACAAGTTTCTATAACCCTGCAAGCTCTTCTTTCTCAAGGGGTGCAAATGCTGAAGTATCACATCTTGAATTTACATTTCCATTAGATCAAAAAAGTAATTACGACGTTTATGGGGCCGGAGCAAATTTGGATAAGTACGGGAGCATTTCACTTAATTATCTGCACTATGTATTGGGCGAGGTGTTCTACTACACGGGTGAATCCGATCCTTACATTCTAGAAAAATATCAGCGTTCCGAAAATATTTTTATGCTGAATTATTCCCGCAATATTATTGACGGCCTATCTGCCGGAATCAATATAAATTATTTTCAGGATAAGTTTGGTACAAAAGAGGTAAGCGGCTGGACATTCGACATGGGTTTGCTTAAAAAATATAATTTTGAATCAGAAGAAATAAACCATGACATATATCTTGGACTTGGTTTAACAAACTTTACAAATACAAAAATTTCGTTTCCCGTGGCAAACATAGAAACTTTGTTACCCTTAAAACAGGACGATTATCTTCCATCAATAATGCGCCTTGCTGCCGGCTATGAATTCCAGCCTAAAAGCAAAGCAGCCGGTTACCAGTTAATTAAAGTCCTTTTTACAACTGAGTACATGGATCTCTTAAATTCAGATTATAATTCACAATTTCAGCTTGGGGCAGAAATAACCTTTTTAGAAATACTGAAGTTAAGAGGCGGGTATTTCACAATGGGGATTGAAGATTACGGCTATAATAGAAATGTATCAAGACTCAATGAGGCAACATATGGCCTGGGAATTGAACTGCCGGTAAAGAAAATTTCAAATATGGCAGTACCGTTAACTATCAAATTTGATCATACATCTCTGCCATTCCCGACATATAACTTAGATCATCCCGGAGGGAAAAATTGCCCGGTCTATACTCTAAGTGCTTCTTATGATTTTTAAGAATGGTATGCTGGAAAGATTACAAAAAAGAAAAAAGCCTCAGATTCTTGCGATTTGAGGCTTTTTTGTGGGGACTACCGGCCCCTCCGGCTGAATGTCGGAGGGCTATAATCATAGATTAGTCCTCTTTAAAATGAAAAACCCCGAAATCGTTAAATTCCGGGGGTTTTTTGTGGGCCCAGATGGGCTTGAACCACCGACCCTCTGATTATGAGTCAGATGCTCTAACCAACTGAGCTATGGGCCCGAACGAACAATACAAAGATAAGGATTCCAAGCCTATTTTGCAATAAATACCTCCTAAATTTTTTATTTTTGCCTGACTTTTCCCCATTTAATGCGTATATTTATAATCTATATAATGAACACCCTCCCGGGTTAGTTCTGCATGTTTTATTCTCTTAGGGCAATAATTCATGAAGCCGCAAAATGTGCCCTTTTAATGGATTAAATTAAAAGTTCTTGCATAATTTTCGGCAAAATTATATATTTGTATTCCAATTCGTTTTTTGCCGGGGTGGCGGAATTGGTAGACGCACAGGACTTAAAATCCTGTGGGTATTTATACC
>JBLNEL010000032.1:0-4229 GCA_050262615.1 Bacillota bacterium | reverse complement strand
TGTCGAACAATCAACATTCAGAGATTGTAAGATTGTTTACAATTTGATACTATCCCAGAGTTAATATCCCAAGGATTTTTCAGTTCAGGTTAACCATACCTTATTCAGCAGTATTTATCAGGTATTGCTTTATTTGAGAAGCAAAAGCTTACCGGACCGGCTGAAATTACCTGTACTGAAATTATAAAGATAAATTCCGCTCGGCAGGTCAGATGCATTAAATATTATCTCATGCTTCCCCATTTTTTCGAAGCCTTTTACCAGTTCCCTGACTTTTCTTCCAATCAGATCAAACACTGTTATTTCAACTAAGTTGTCTTCAGGTAAACTATATAATATTTTAACCTGCGCATAAAACGGATAAGGATATGCAGACAGACTGTAGGAGTTAACTACTGAATTATTCTTTTCATTAACATCTGTAAATCTGTATCTTACCTGATGAATATAGACATATGGGGAATCGACTATCGGAGAAAATAAGCTATCTGTTCCTGTTAGTGAAATGCTGTTAATAAATTCAGCTTTCTGAATATCATAGATCTTCATTTCATCATTTGTTTTTACTGCCGCATAATTAAAGAACCTGTCGAAGCCGGATCTGTCACGCCACAGATCTGTCAGTAAAGTCTTCCGGTTAATAAACGTAGTATCTTTTATGTTGAAATCATAACTTGAAAGCTCAAGTCCTTTCAGCAAGTAAATCTTATCATTTTTATAGTACCAGGGATCAGGGCCTGTGCGCGGGAAGTAATCAAGTGAATCTTTGAAGAAAGTCTTTATATAATTAAAATTGTTACCTGAATACTTATACAATCTTAATCCCGGGTATCTTTCTGTCTGGATTAAATAAAGATCCGCAGAGATTCTGGCTAGTTTCCGGTAAGTATTGCTATAGTAATATCCTGTCGAATCATTAAAACTGACCTTTACGGATTTTGATGAATCAATATAAGGTGAGTCGGAAAGGTCTAGAAGATAATAGTCAAAATTAAAATAAGAATAATGATCAGGGTCTGCTCTGAAAACTCCAAGCGGCTGCCCCTGAACCTCACCGATAATTGTAATAAATCTATTCTGAAATTCTGTCAGTTGATAATTATAACTAAAATTCAAATCGAACACATAAAGACTGTCGTTGTTATTTATGAAGGCATTTCCTGTAGAACCATTAAGCAGCCAGAAGCCATTTTTAACCTGATAGGTAACTGTAGGATCAATCATATATGGAGGTATAACATCCCACCCGGCTCCGGTTCCGCTAAAGTCACGGTTTCTTTTTGTCCCGCTGTTTTCTATGATATTGCGTCCATTATATTGCTGAAAATAGGGGCTGTCAAAATAGTAAGAATATTTTCTGAGAAGATAATCCTGGTTATGTGCTGTAATATGCGCTGTATATCTTGAATCAAGATAACTGTATTGTGTAGTTGTGTGTTCCCAGTGTCCCAATGTGTCACTTTTATTTACCTGCTTCTGGTCAAACCTTATTCTGAGGAGGTTACCGCTTATTGTATTCTGCGCATAAAAACTGTTTCCAGTTATAATCAGAAATAAGATAACTGCCTGTACAATTAACCTTTTCATAGCCCAAGCTCCGGAATAATTAACATGTCAGATCCTACTATCTATATAGTAAGAAAAAAAGGATATACGGAAAATAATTTATAAAATTATTCCAAAAGAATCTGATACTATGAAATTATTCCCAGGTCCGGACCCATAGTTCAAACTATGGGTCTATGTTTAGAACTCGGCACTGAAGCCTATTGAAGGCAGTATACCTATTGATGAAGGCTCTTTAACTGCGTTTTTTCTTTCGTCCCAGGTTACGGAACTGATATTTTTTCTGTTATAAATATTCTGAACATCCACATAAGCAATTAATGCCCAGTTATCGAAGTTCCATCTTCTGTCGACCCTTATATCAAGACTATGGAGTGCACTTAGTCTGCCTGAATTATAGAGTGAAGGGCTTTGTGTTCCATCGGGGTTAAATGGTGTAAAGGGCCTTCCTGAAGCATAGCGGAATTTTAATGCTGCTTCCCATTTATCATTGAAGATGTATCCGCCGCTAATATTAAGTATTATTCTCTGATCAAAACTTCCGGGTCTTTTAATTCCATCTAAGGCAGTAAAGACTGACTTGCTGTATGTAATGCTTGCAATTCCATAATATGGGATCTTAGATGACTTTTTCTGAATTAAAAGTTCAACTCCCCTGACGTTTCCTTTACCCTGATTAGTAAGATGCTCCAGGGCAAATGCTGAGAAGTTATCTTCGCTGCCTCCGAAGCCTGCGCCGGTATTTGACAGAATAAGATATGGCCTTAATGTACTTACCGGATAATCGTCATATATTTTGTAGAATCCTTCGAGCCTCAGCTGTGTATCTTCTCTCAGGCGCCTTTCTAATCCCAAAATGAAATGATTTGATTTAATGCTTTTTAATGCGCTGTTTCTTTTATCCCCCATCAGCCAGATGTAAGACGGAGTCTGATAGTATGTGCCCGCACTTAAATTCAGACTGGTCAGTTCATCAGGGAAAAATGAAACGGAGAGCCTTGGACTGACAGTCAAAGGATTGTCTATAGCATCAAAGTAGTCAAGTCTGAGTCCTGCATTAAAGCCCAGAAAGGCTGAGAGTCTGCTGGAATACTGCAGAAAGCTTCCGACCTTCTTAAAGTTCTCACCTTTATTTAATGAATTAACCTCAAGTATATCACCGAAGCTTGTCTTAAAAAACGGAAGCCTTACATCCGAATTAAACCTTATAAATCTTGCAAGCATACCTGCACTCAGTTCAGATGACTGTGTGGGTTTTATCACCAGGTCAGCTTTAATGTTGTTTTCACTTTCTTTTGAATTGTTAAGGAAAATAATATTTCCCAAAGTATCCTTTTGTGAAATATCGAACCTTGTATAGTTCCGGTTAAGGCTAAAATTAATAAAACCATTGCTGAAAAGGTGTCTGTAAGACAAAGCACTTATGTACTGAAGCTGATCGTTGCCTAAGGTCTTTGAATTGCTGTAGCGCTGGTCCGGTGTATTGTTAAAATATCTTACGTTATCCAATGCCCCAATTAAAAGGAAGCTGAGAGAATTATGCTGGTCTGCGTTATAAGTGACCTTATTTAACATATCGTAATATTCAGGCACGAAGCCAAATCCTGCAGCCTTAAATATAAGGTCGAGATAGCTTCTCCTAAGTGAGAAAAGGAAATTAGTTTTGCTGTTTAATGGACCATCTGCATTAATGCCAAACTGTGTTGCCGATATTGTGGCTTTACCTCCAAGCCTGTCTTTTCTGCCTTCACCAAGCTTAATGTTCATAACTGAAGAGAGTTTATCGCCATAGCCGGCTGCAAATCCGCCTGTTGAAAGATTTACGTCTTTTACATAATTAAGGTCGATATAACTTAAAGGTCCGCCTGAAGAACCCTGAGTGCCGAAATGATTGATATTTGGTATAACAATTTCATCTACCGTATACAGGTTTTCCGACGGGGCTCCGCCTCTTACAATAAGATCATTTCTGCCGGCATCTGCCTGTGCAATGCCCGGAAGCGTTGATAATGCCCTTACCACATCTTCAAATCCGCCCGGTGCACGTCTGATCTCCTCATAGGAAAAATTAGCCGTACTGTTTACTGAAGCCGGGTCCTTTCTGAAATAATCTGACTGAACCGTAACAGTATTAAGTGTAACCGTGGATTCGGAAAGCACAAAGTCTACTTCTGCCGGACGTACATTATTTACAACCACCTCAGTCTCAACGGCTGTCAGGTAGCCTGTCATTGAAGCCTGAAGGCTGTATCTGCCTGCTGGGACATTCTCTATTTTATATTCCCCGTTCTCATCTGCAGCTGCCCCCATTGATGTGCCTGGAATTACGACATTTGCACCAGGCAAAGGCTGCATAGTTGATTTTTCAATTACTTTCCCTTTTATTACTCCTGAAGCCATGTTTTCAAAAGGGGCCAGATTTTTCCCCGAAGCCAGATTTTTGCCCAAAAAGGCATTAAAACCCAAGGCAATAAATAAAACACAAAAGAAAAAAGCCTTCATTGATCCATTTCCCAATTTATTTGTTTTATTGTATAACTATTGTCTAATTATTTTAGTTCCTTTGTTCATCATATTTTTAATATTTTGCATAACTTTAGACATTTTGTTATATTTTTTTATATGGAAAATCACGCAAAATATGAGATCAAGACAGTTTCCAG
>JBLNEL010000031.1:0-3169 GCA_050262615.1 Bacillota bacterium | reverse complement strand
GGCAGGTTTTGACAGTCCGCCAAAGACCTGGGATGAACTTCATCTGCTCTGCAGGCGGATTAAAGAAGTCCTTAAAGATGATAAATATGCTATATATATACCTGTAGATGAGTGGGCAACTTTTATAATCTTCGGACTGCAGAACGGTGCTTTGCTGCTTAAGGATAATAATACATATGCTGATTTCAGTGATCCTAAGTTTAAGGAAGCTTTTGATTATCTTATTGCATTTCACAAAGAAAAGCTTACTCCGACAGGCATACAGCAGGTTACAAATATATATCAGGCACTTGCAGAGAAATATTTATCAATATACATTTCAGGTCCCTGGAATATAAACGAATTCAAAAAATGGATGACAGGAGACCTGAAGGATAAGTGGATGACAGCTCCTCTTCCGGGAAAGGATCAGTATCCCGGAGTTTCAACTGCCGGGGGATCAAGTCTTGTGATCTTTAAGGCTTCAAAGCATAAAGCCGAAGTCTGGAAATTCTTTGAATATCTCTCTGAACCGGAGGTGCAAGTGAAGTTCTACAATTTGCTATATAATCTTCCGGCTGTCAGGCAGGCATGGAGAGATACATCAATAGCAAATAATCTTTACATGAAGGCTTTTTACGAGCAGTTTAAACATGTAGTGGCAACACCTAAGATACCTGAGTGGGAGCAGATCGCATTTGCAAAAGTGCAGCAGTATGCCGAAGCAGCAGCAAGAGGTGCATTAACAACAGATAAAGCCTTAAAGCAGCTGGATCATGATGTAAACATTATTTTAGAAAAGAGAAGATGGCTTGTAAGCAGGAAATAAATTTTCCTTCATCTATTTGTAAATAACTGTTAAACTAAAAATGATCGAAAAATTGAAAATTAAACAGGAAGAATCATTACAACCCGGAGTTCTTGTAGATCCAGAGCAATTAAAGGTAAAGGCAGATAACTCTGAATATCAAAGTGCAGAAAGGACAAAGACCTATTCAGGCATATCTGCCGCTTATATATTTCTTGCACCGGCGCTTTCAGCAATATTTATATTTTTCTTTATACCTGTCATTGCTGCTTTTATTCTTAGTTTTACCGACTTCGATATCTATGCTCTTGGAACTATTACAAATGCAAGGTTCATCGGATTTGATAATTACATAAGGCTCTTTGATGACCCTTTGTTCTGGAAAGCCTTAAAGAATACGTTTTATTTTGTAGCTGCTTCCGGTCCGCTTTCGGTTTTTGTTTCACTTGGAGCTGCCATATTGCTGAATTCAAAACTTGTAAAGTTTAAGGGTATGTTCCGTATGGTGTACTTTATGCCGGTTGTAACTACGCTTGTGGCAGTTGCTATTGTCTGGAGGTTTATTTATCACCCGAGGTATGGAATATTAAACTATTTTTTAGGACTCTTTGGCATCAGTCCACTCGATTGGTTAGGGGATCCTAACTGGGCAATGCCTGCGATCATTCTTTTATCTATATGGAAGAATTTCGGTTATAATATGATAATATTTATTGCCGGTCTGCAGAATATTCCGGAATATCTTTATGAAGCTGCTGTAATAGAAGGGGCCGGCGCATTTCAGCAATTTAGGAAAATAACACTTCCTATGCTTGCTCCAACTACACTTTTTGTCGGTATTATAACAATGATTGGATATTTCCAGCTGTTCTCAGAACCATACATAATGACTCAGGGAGGGCCATTAAACAGTACTTTAAGTGTTGTGCAGTATATGTATCATGAGGGATTCAGGTGGTGGAACATGGGGTATTCAGCATCGTTGGCATTTGTGTTATTCTTTATAATATTTATTGCAACTTTAGTTCAAATGAAAGTACAAAAGAATTCATATATAGAATGAAAAATTAGAATGAAAAATTAGAATGAAAATTTAGAATGAAAACACGAAAAATAATTCTCTATGTTTTCCTAGTAATTTCCGGGTTAATAACACTCGCTCCGTTTATATGGATGATATCTGCATCATTTATGCATGACGGGCATGCTAATACCTATCCGCCGCGTTTCTTTCCCGATGAATTTACTTTAGATCAGTATAAGAGCCTGTTTCTGAGACTAAACATAACCAGAAACTTCATTAACAGTGCAGTGGTATCTCTCCTGGTAACAGTTATATCACTTTTTTTTAATTCTATGGCAGGCTATGCATTTGCCAAGTACAGGTTCCGGGGAAAAGATAAGCTTTTTAATCTCCTGCTTAGCTCAATGATAATTCCTGCACAGGTAACAATGCTGCCATTATTTTTAATGTTAAAGTATATGGGATTTATAAATACATATATGGCAATCATAATACCTGGAATGGCTAATATTTTCGGGATCTTCCTAATTAAGCAATATGCCATATCAATTCCGGACAGTCTGATTGAAGCTGCCAGAATTGACGGAGCAACAGATTTTCAAATCTACAGATCTGTTATTTTACCGTTGATCCTTCCAGTGCTTGTTACACTCTCCATATTTACCTTTATGGGGACGTGGAATGATTTTCTATGGCCACTTATTTCGCTGACTGATAACTCAATGTATACACTTCCGGTATCGCTGGCAAATCTGATGGGAGAACATACAAAAGATCCGGAGCTGATGATGGCCGGCAGTGTTCTTACTATTCTGCCTGTTCTGGTTGTTTTTTTAGTTCTCCAGAAATATTATATAAAAGGGATTATGATGGGGAGTGTAAAAGGTTAATAATATAGTTCTTTAACAAAGCCTGAAGGGTAGTATGAAAAAGAAACTGTTTTTAATAATGATCATTTTTTCGCAGGTTTCATCAGCTCAATCATACTTAAGCAGAAGTGATGAATCGTTTCTTGATACGCTTCAGCACCGTACCTTTCTGTTTTTTACAAATGAAATAAATCCTGAGAATGGAATGGTAAAAGACAGGACACAGCAGGAATCTGCTGCATCAATTACAGCTTCAGGCTGGGCATGTGCGGTCTGGGCAATAGGTGCTGAACGGAACTGGATAACCCGCCAGAGAGCAGCTGAACTGACACTCAACCTTCTGAGATTTCTTTTTAATTCAGAACAAAGCACAAGAGCTGATGCGACAGGATATCAGGGGTTCTATTATCACTTTCTTAATATGAAAACAGGAAAGCGCGAATGGAACTCTGAGCTCTCGACAATAGACACTGCATGGCTGATAGCCGG
>JBLNEL010000030.1:0-2930 GCA_050262615.1 Bacillota bacterium | reverse complement strand
AGTATCACAGACAGAAATATTCGAAATGAAATATGAGCATGAGAAGATTGATGAATCATTAACAAAGCTGGGAATGATAATACAGAATTTTAATGACCTGAGCCTAAGAGATATTAATATGGTTAAGTTAAAAGTCGATGCAAAGAACTTTGTTCAGCTTTTAACCAGTCATATAGGAAAAGAAGACAGTTACTTTCTGCTTATGGCAAAGAGGGTACTTTCAGAAAGAGAAATATATAAAGCATTTAAGCTACGCAAGGAGATAAAATGAGAAAGAAAAGCTTTTTATTTAAGCTGGCTGCAATTCATGCTGTTATATTTATGATTGCAGTTATAATCAGCGGCTGCAGCGAAAGTGAAAATAAAGATGAGATAAAAGGAGAAGAAACGGCGATACTAACAGATGCTCCCAATGTTCCGCCTCCGATTACCAGGGACTATTCAACAAAGGTAATAGTAAATCTGGAAGTAAAGGAATTAGTTCAGCGTTTAGCCGATGGAGTTGAATATACAAAGTGGACATTCGGCGGCAAAGTCCCCGGAAAATTTATCAGGGTAAGAGAAGGTGATCTGATCGAGTTCAATTTATCAAATCACCCAAGCAGCAAACTTCCGCATAATATTGACCTTCATGCAGTAACAGGACCAGGCGGCGGGGCTGCCTCATCGTTTACAGCTCCGGGGCATACTTCAAAGTTTTCATTTAAGGCGTTAAATCCGGGACTCTTTGTTTATCACTGTGCAACTGCTCCTGTAGGGATGCACATTGCAAATGGAATGTATGGACTTATACTTGTTGAGCCAAGGGCTGGTTTACCCAAAGTTGACAAGGAGTATTACGTAATGCAGAGTGAGTTTTACACCGAAGGAAACTATGGTGATGCAGGCCTTCAGCAGTTCAGTATGGCAAAAGCAGTTGATGAGAAGGCTCCCTATGTTGTATTTAACGGTGCAGTCGGGTCACTCACAGGTGATAATGCACTCAAGGCAAACACAGGAGAAACTGTAAGGCTTTATGTAGGAAATGGAGGACCAAATCTTGTTTCATCATTTCACATAATAGGTGAGATCTTCGACAGGGTTTATGAAGAAGGGGGAATAATTCCAAATCAGAAAAATGTTCAGACTACACTTATTCCTTCCGGAGGTTCATCTATGGTAGAGTTCAGGCTTGATGTGCCAGGAAGCTACATTCTAGTAGATCACTCAATTTTCCGAGCTTTCAATAAAGGTGCAATTGCAATGATAGATGCAGCAGGCAGTGAGAACAAGCAGATCTACTCAGGAAAAATATCTGATGAGGTTTACTTAGGTAAAGGCGGCTCAGAGGATAACGAATTAAAGCAGTCGGCTTTTGATGTAAGCGGAACGAAGGCAGCAACTGGCGCAGGTGAACTATCAGAGGCAGGCGGAATAGCAAAGATCATGGAGTTCGGGAAGCAGGTATTCACGCAGAACTGTCAGGCATGCCATCAGCCCGAAGGGCAGGGGATTCAGAATGTATTTCCACCACTGGCAAAATCGGATTTTCTGATGAAAGATAAAGCAAGAAGCATTCACATTGCTCTGAAAGGCCTGAGCGGTCCAATAACAGTTAACGGAAAGTCATACAACAGTACAATGCCACAGCTTAATCTGAGTGATGAGCAGATTGCAGCAGTATTAACATACGTACGCAGCAGCTGGGGAAACAAAGGTGACAAGGTAAGTGTAGACGAAGTAAAAAAGACAAGGGCAAAATAAAAAAAAATGAAAGCAGGCGGTAATATGTTTCAGTCAATAAAAAATAAAGAATCTGTCTGGAAGAAAATATCAGTCTGTTGTATTTATCTTACTGCAGCTATATTAATCATTATATCTGATTCAGCCTTTGCACGAAGCAAGTCAGCTGAAAGCAGGAAAATATCAGGGAAAATGATTCAGATACCTGCAGGCAAATATATACCGTTTTTCAAGGACAATGCAGACAGCAGGCCTGAGCAGGTAAAGACATTTCTGCTGGATGCATATCCGGTTACCAACAAAGAATTTCTTGAATTTGTAAAAGCCAATTCCAAATGGCAGCGTTCAAAGGTAAAAAAGATCTTTGCAGACAATTCCTACTTAAAGTACTGGAAAGGTGACACAGAATTAGGAACTGCCATAGAAGAGAACGCACCGGTTACAAACATTTCCTGGTTTGCAGCAAATGCATATGCGCAGTGGAAAGGCAAGCGCCTGCCCACAGTTTCCGAATGGGAATATGCTGCTTCGGCAAGCGAGGATTCGCCTAATGGGATAAAGCAGCTTAAATTCAAGCAGCAGATACTCGACTGGTATTCTCGTCCTACAGCAGATAAAATAGGTGAAGTTGGAAAAAGGAATCCCAACTATTACGGCATTTTTGATATGCATGGGCTGGTCTGGGAGTGGGTGGATGATTTTAACAGCATTATGATCTCAGGTGAATCCAGGGGCGGAAGTCAGGCCAGTTTGTTTTGCGGCAGCGGCGGAAGCGGGGCAACAGACCCGGGAGATTATGCAGCTTTTATGAGATATGCAATGCGCAGCAGTCTAAAGGCAAATTACACGGTTTATAATTTAGGGTTCCGGTGTGCGAAGGATTTGAATTAATAAAGGAGGAATGAAGAAATGAAAAGGATATATGTAATCGTTTTAGCAGTATCGATCTTAATATTTACAGGCGGTGCACTGACATTTTTTAGCTTTAAGAACAATCATAAATCCCCGTCGGAAAAGGAAAATTTAAGTGCCGGTTTTTCAACAGCAGCAAACAGCACAGAAAATCAGGAAAAAGAAGAAAGCTCCTGTTGTTCCGGGGAGGAAGAAAAAGGTAGTGCAACAGATGCTTCAATTTATCAAATTGAATCTAAGTGGCTTGACCAGTCAGGCCGAAGTTTTTTGCTGACTGACTTAAAGGGGAAAAAAGT
>JBLNEL010000029.1:0-14037 GCA_050262615.1 Bacillota bacterium | reverse complement strand
ACACAAACCGGGTAGAATAGGTACTTTTATAAATAACGCGGTTAAGTTTTTTGAGCATATTAACGGACTTAAGTTCATTAAGCCGCTGGAGTCTGAGCTTATTTATCAAAGGGATCCTTTTCTGCAGGAAGCTGCCCTCATCCTCGTCAATACCCATTCTAAGGCCAGTTACGACATCTCTAACGAGCAAAGCTGCCGGCATGCCGTGGCCGCTTGCGTCGCCGATGCAAATGCCTAGTCTCCCCTCTTCGAGCATATAGAAGTCATAGAGGTCGCCGCCAACTGCTTCGGCAGGTTTTGATGAGCAGGCTATTTCGTAGCCGGGTATTTTAGGAATAAAAGACGGCAGCAAGCTCATCTGTATATTAGCAGCCTGTGTCATCTCGCTTTTTATTGATTCAGAATAGAGTCTATAGTTAAGAGTACTTCTGACAGCGTTAAGGCAGAATTCAACCTCTTCCCTTATCCAGCCGCTTTTAAGTTCAAAGATAATTATCCAGCGGTATTCGGTGCTATTTACAGTCAAAGCAACAGGAATTGAATACTCCTTTTTACCATTTATATTCAGGTCGATAGAGAGTGAAGGGTTGTCGTAGATATAAGTATGATATTTAAGGACCGCATTTACTCCCGGGGAATTCAGGGGCAGTTTTTCGGTCATAGATACGGCAAGAGAATCCTCGGGGTAGATAAGGACGAACTCATCTTCATATTCCTCATATACGCGGCCTTTGCAGAGGTGCATATCATTTTGAAAAGTATTTTCGAGTTCCCGGACAATAGTAAAAAGAAAATCCTTGCCGGACTTTTCCCTTCCGATCCTGTCGAGAATAAAATCAAGTTTTCTATAAAATATCTTAGGTTCAATCATCGTTTAGTATTCTTCCGGTATTTTAATATTTTATCAGTTATTTTCTTCCCAGCGTAGCTTATTTTTCAAGAAAGATATTCAAGTTAATCAATTCTCAGAATAACAGTTGTTAAATATCTCAAAATCCTGTGGTATAAACAATCCTCACGAAAGAAATTAATAATTTCTTAATATAAGGAGAGGCCAGGTGCAACCTTTTTTAAAAGTTCTGAGTCTAAAAGGCAGTACAACATCAAAAAAAATAGAATGAGGACAAAATGAAAAACTTTTTAAGGGTATTTTCTTTAAGCTTATTGCCTGTTATCTTTTTATTCAGTCTTAAGTCATACGCTGAAGAGATAACAAAGAAATATGATTACAAAGATTTCGATCGTATTGCAACAAGCTACGGAATGCATATTAAGGTAACGCAGTCAGATTCATACAGTATAGAAGTAAAGGCAGATGAGCGGGATTTCAGGTATTTCAAGGCTGAACAAGACGGGGACAAGGTAAGTTTTTATATAGACAAAAATAATTACAGAAAAAAAGATGACATATATATCACAGTCACAATGCCAAAGCTTACAGAATTAAAATTAAGCGGAGGGTCGATAGCTGATATAAAAATGGATATAAAAGAAGATTTCGCAGCCAAGATGTCAGGCGGTTCAGGATTAGGGGGAAACTTAAAATGCGGTAACGTCAGTTTTGATCTTTCTGGCGGAAGTCATGCAGACCTTAACGGAAGCGGAAAAAGTCTTGAAGCAGACGGTTCAGGCGGAAGCACATTTAAGCTTAGCCGGTTTGCGGTAAATGAAGCAGACCTTGACCTATCGGGAGGTTCAGAGGCTGAAGTTAAAGTAAACGGAAAGCTGAGTACAACTCAAAGCGGCGGGTCGAGAGTAAAATATTCAGGCAACACAATTGTAGAAAAGACAAATTTAAGCGGCGGGTCGAAAGTTATAAAGGAAGATTAGAAGTTATAAAGGAATATCAGGCGGGATTAAAGAATTAAGCAGTGGTGTATTCCATTTATTCTGAGCCGGGTCGTAAATACCGAATCCGGCACAGAATTCCCAATAGTTCCAGCTAAAGCCTCTTAGTTCAGCCTGACGGGTAACAAAGCCTGTCCATCTTACGCGTGACTCCAGGTCAGCTTTACCATAAGCTCCAAACTCTCCTAAATTGATTGGGCGGTTATAAGTCTTTGACCAGGCAAGAGCTATATCAAGGTCCTTAGCGATATTATTCATTTCCTGCTGGCTCCCAAGCCATTTAGTGCCAAGCCAGGCCTGGCTGCCAGAGACCCATTCGGCGCCCTGATGAGTAAAGATAAAAGGGTTATAATAATGGAAAGAGACTATAATATTTCTGTCATTTTGGGGTAAAGAAAGCAAGTTAAGGCTGAAGATGCTGTTATAGTCAGCCGGTCCGGTCAGAATAGTTCTATAGGGATTTGTCTGTCTGATAGTATTAATTGCCTCGTTAAGATACTGATTCCATAGTGATGAAGTAAGCCGGTTATTTGGTTCATTTAAGAGTTCGAAGAAAAGATTATCCGAATAATTTTTGTAATGTTCTGCGATATTTTTCCAGAGAGCCAAAAATCCCGATCTATTAGCCGCCGGGTCATCCATAAGCTCATAATAGTGGTGGATATTAATAATTACGGCAAGGCCTTCAGTAAGCGCATGGTTTACCGCCCAGTCGACGCGGTTAAAAAAAGCGGTATCAATTAAGTAAGGGGGTAAAGCTGAACTATGGGCAGACCATTTAACTGGAATTCTGACAGAGTTAAAACCCTTTTGTTTAATAAGCCTGAAGTATTCATCTTTTAGTATCACTCCCCAATCCCCTTCCCGGGGAGCTTCAAGAGCATTGCCGAGGTTGATACCCCGGCCAAGCTTTTTATTCTGAATGTAGGCATCAGGAATTCCGTCTGAATTGTCAGTCAGTTCAGGCCTTACGGGGTCGTCAGTGCAGCCGGAAAAAGCTGCTCCTGCTACAGTAAAAAGCAGTAAAAGCAGCGGCAATATAAGAGTTTTTCTTTCAGGCAACTTTTATCTCCGGCAAAAAAAAGAAAATTTTTCTTTCACTTCAGGTATTATTTTTTCAAGCCTACAGGAGTCAGAACTGCAGAGAGACGTCAGTTCAGTTATTATTTAAGTTCAGCTATTAGTTAAATTCAGAGATCAATTAAGTCCAGAAATTATTTAAGTTTAGCCACGATAGGATAGACATCTTCAGAATGCTTGTTTACGTCGACATCTCTTAAAATAGTATTTATTTTTCCTTCCTTATCGATAATAAATGTAATTCTGCTGGAGACCCCTAGTTTATTAAGGACTCCATATTCGCGCGAAACATTTTTAGACTCGTCGCTAAGAAGCGGGAAATTTAATTTATACTGGTCGATAAATTCTTTAATTTTTTCCTTTGAATCAACACTAACGCCGAAGACGGGTATATCCTGTTCATTAAATTTAGAAATATTATCCCTGAAACTGCAGGCTTCCTTAGTGCAGCCGGGAGTACTTGCCTTAGGATAGAAATAAATTACGACAGGAGTTTTGCCTTTATAAGAAGAAAGAGTATAGCTTTTGCCGTATGCATCCTGGAGAGTAAAATTGGGGGCCGGCTGTCCTTCCTTTAAGTTCTGAGCGTTACCGCCGCAAGCTGAAATAAATAAAATAATAAGAGAAGAAAATATTTTTGAAGCCGTCTTCATTAAAACCTCATTGAATTGTGTGAGTGGTTGTACTTTAAGTTAATATTAATTTAGTGTTAATATTAACTATAACAACTCAAAGGTCATTATAATTCCCCTGTTTTTCAGGTTTTAAGGCCCGGAAGAGGCGGTTTAATTTTCTTCTGCAGCCGATCTGCCGGCTACAAAGCCTGTTGCCCAGGCCCACTGGAAGTTATATCCGCCGATAAGTCCATCGACATCGAGAATTTCGCCTGCAAGAAAAAGTCCTTTCTGAAGCTTAGACTCCATAGTCTGGTATTTTACCTCGTCAAGCGGGACTCCGCCTGCTGTAGCTTCTGCCTGGTGGAAGCCTCTGAGGCCTGTAAATTTAAGCGGATAGGAAGTAAATACCTGAGAAAGCCTTTTTATTTCCTCTTTTGACAGGGAGTAATACTTCTTATCTGAAGGTATTCCGGAAAGCTTAAAAAGTGTTTCCAGAAGGCTTGAAGGGATTAAGCCTTTAAGGGAGCTGAGGACGTTATTGCCGGAATAGTTTTTAATCCCCTCTTTTAGAAACCGGCTGAAAGATTCATAGTTATGCTGCGGGATGAAGTTAATAAGGAGTCTGATATTATCGTTTTTAAGTCTTTCAACCTCACGGCTTATATTAAGTGCAGCAGGGCCGCTAATGCCGAAGTGAGTAAAAAGGAGAGAATTTTCAGACTCGATAT
The DNA here is from genome assembly GCA_050262615.1 of Bacillota bacterium. GTDB lineage: Bacteria > Bacteroidota > Ignavibacteria > Ignavibacteriales > SURF-24 > JAUZPB01. The sequence goes on along the minus strand of JBLNEL010000029.1, from coordinate 9,764 downwards.
GTTTTTTTTCATTCAGAGTAATTGTAAGTCTAGCCGGAATCGTAACGCCTGAGAGGCCGGTCAGTTCAGGTTCATCAAGTAAAACAGGCGAAAGTGCAGGAAAAGGGCTATTTAGCGTATGATGGAATGTTTGTACAAGGTTATATCCACTTCCATCGCTGCCTGTATTTGGATAAGACTTACCGCCTGTTGTAACAATTACCTTTTCTGTCCGGAAGGTCTCTTTATCAGAGGCAAGAGTAAACAGTCCTTCATTAAAGGTGATATTATTAATTTTTGCAGACAGATATATTTTAACATTCAGTTCTTCAAGCTTTTTAAGAAGTGCATTTAAGACAGAAGAAGCCTTATCGTCTGCCGGGAAGTACTTGCCGGAAGCTTCAATCTTTAGTTTTACGCCCAAATCTTCAAAAAACCTTACTGCAGACCTATCGCTAAAGGCGTTAAGGACATTTTTAATAAAATTCCTGCTGCCGCCGAAGAAATTCTCGGGTCTGACCGACTGGTTAGTGACATTACACCTTGAGCCGCCTGACATAAGAATTTTTGTTCCGCATCTTACGTTACTTTCGAAAACCGCTACACTATGGCAGCCGTTTTCAGCTGCTGCGATAGCTGAGATAAGTCCGGCAGCGCCGCCGCCAACAATTCCAATTTTATAATCCGGCAATAAGACTCCCAATAAAAAGACTTCCGAAAAAAAAGCTTCCAATAAAAAAAGCTTCTAATAAAAACTAATTATAATTTTTTAAGACTTCGAAATTAACTTAATATTTAATTATTGAACAGCAGATCAGGTTGTTTTGCAAAAGATTTATTTGTTATTTTTATAATAATCTAAAATTTACTGATAAAAAGTGAGTCATAAGATGAAGCTTATCAACAATCTGGCAACATTTGAGTCGGGCAAAGCCGGGAATCAGGCAATCATATTCATTCATGGATTCCCCTTTGATCACCGAATGTGGGTTAATCAGACTACTGCATTAGAGGATAATTATCATTGCATAGCTTATGATATAAGGGGTTTAGGCCAAAGCAGTCCGGGAGACGGGCAGTTTACGATGGAAATGTTTGCGGACGATCTTTTTGCAATAACAGAGAAGTTAAAGCTTAACCGGCCGGTAATATGCGGGCTCTCTATGGGCGGCTACATTGCATTAAGGGCCATAGAAAAGGATCAGTCGAAGTTCCGGGGTATAATTCTCTGTGATACTAAAGCAGAAGCAGATGATAACGAAGGAAAGCTTAAGCGTGCAGCCGGAGTAAAAAGAATAAATGAAGAAGGGGTTAAGCCATATATTGCAGACTTTCTGCCCACCTGTTTTTCAGATATTTCAATGACCGAGATGCCTGACGTCTATGAAGTAATTTTACAGCGTTCATTAGGACTAAGTGCAGCTGGAATAAAGGGTTGTTTAATTGCGATGGCAGGCAGGACAGACACGAGTCAATTTTTAAGCAAGATAGAGATACCGGCGCTTGTATTATGCGGATCGAACGACAAATTTGTAACGCCTGACGCAATGAGGAAGATGGCAGAGAAGATAAAGAATGCTGAATTCGGCGTAGCGCCCAGGGCCGGGCACATTTCGCCGATTGAGAATCCGGAATTTGTAAACGACATGATAAAGGGATTTTTATCGCGGTTAGGTTAGTGGAAAATAACCTGGTAGTCTATCAGGCGCCCCTCACTGTAGTTAAACTTAGCCGAGAAGAACTTATCCTGGAAGAGCCATTCCATAAAGGTTTTATCCCCTTCCCAGAGGTTCAGTTTCAGGAGGTCTGAATCGCTGATCCACTGAAGGACGCCCTCATTGGAGTCGATAAGTTCACCTTTAAACTGACTGGCAGTAAAGACAAATACATACCAGTCCTCAAATCCATCGAAGGCAGGGAAAGTAATAAATCCATGAAGTTTCGGGTCTATAATTTCAAGGCCCGATTCTTCTTTTACTTCTCTAATAACGCATTCCTCGGGAGATTCCCCATTTTCGAGTTTACCGCCCAGGCCGTTCCACTTGCCCTCGTGCATATCATTCTTCTTTTTGATCCTATGGAGCATAAGAGTCGAGCCGTTATGCTTCAGATAGCAGAGAGTAGCGAGTTTCATAATGTACCGAGGTATTTATCTTTTACAAGATAATTTCCCACATAGTCCTTTACGCCGTCTTCGAGTGAACAGACCGGTTTATCATAGCCGGTGCCGAATAATTTAGCTGTATTGGCAAGAGTAAAGTACTGATATTTATTTTTCAAGATTTCAGGCATATCGACATATTCGATATTAACAGGTTTGCCGAGTGTATTAAAGATAGCTGTAACCAGGTCGTTCCAAGTTCTAGCCTTACCGGTGCCGACATTAAAGATGCCGTTCTTATCCTTATTTTCAAGGAAGAAGACAACCATATCGATCACGTCCTTAACATAAACGAAGTCGCGCATCTGCTGGCCGTCTTTATATTCAGGCACATATGACTTAAAGAGATTAACCTTACCAGTATCTCTGATCTGCTGGTAGGCCTTATGTATAACGCTTCTCATATCGGCTTTATGGTATTCATTTGGTCCATAGACGTTAAAGAATTTAAGTCCAGCAATTTTATCCAGTATATTGACTCTTTTAGCCCAGAGGTCGAACATATGTTTAGAATACCCATACATATTAAGCGGGTGGAGTTTAAAGAGTTCATCCTCGTTATCGTCATATCCTGATGTGCCGTCGCCATAAGTAGCAGCCGAAGAAGCGTAAATAAATCTTGCTTTGCGCGGCAGGCAGTATTTTGCAAGTTCAGCTGTATATCTGAAATTATTACTCAGAAGATAATCAGCATCCTTTTCAGTAGTTGACGAGCAAGCTCCCATATGGATTACAGCTTCAACATCGAAGGGAAGGTTTTCCTCGATTATCCTGTTAAGAAAGTCTGTTTTATGATAGAGGTCAACATATTTAAGTCCGACCAGGTTTTTCCATTTATCGCCAGTACCCAGGGAATCAACAATAACAATATTCTCCTCACCCATCTGGTTGAGCTTCCACACAATTGCACTTCCAATAAATCCGGCGCCACCGGTTACAACAATCATTCTTATTCTCCCAAGTATTTGAAATTTTAATTGAGCTCTAATTTAAGTATATTAATAGATGTTTTCAAAAGATTCCTAAAGATAAAGGCAAAAAGATAAAGGCAAAAGTTTATATGGACAACACTACGTTTGAATATCTTTCCGGCATATTAAAGAAAAGAATTCTGGTTTTAGATGGTGCGATGGGCACCATGATACAGCGTCACAAGCTTCAGGAGGCTGATTTCCGGGGTGAAAGGTTTAAGGATCATCCGCATGATCTTAAAGGGAACAATGACCTTTTAGTGCTTACTCAGCCAGAGATAATATTAAACATACACCGTGCATATTTTGAAGCCGGTTCAGACATAGTTGAGACCAACACATTTAACGGCACATCTATCTCACAATCGGATTACAAGACAGAAAGTTTAGTTTACGAAATAAACCGTCAGGCTGCAATTTTAGCAAAGCAGGCAGCAAAGGAATACACAGAAAAGACTCCATTAAAGCCGAGGTTTGCAGCAGGGGCCTTAGGTCCCACGAACAAGACTGCATCGCTTTCGCCTGATGTAAACGATCCGGGTTACAGAGGAGTTACATTTGATCAGCTTGCTGAGGCATACTACGAGCAGGTAAGGGGTTTAGTTGACGGCGGGGTTGACATACTTTTAGTTGAGACGATATTTGACACATTAAACAGCAAGGCTGCGATATTTGCAATTGAAGAATACTGTGATAAAAACCAGGTAAATATTCCCGTAATGATCTCAGGCACAATAGTAGATCAGAGCGGAAGGACGCTTTCAGGTCAGACAACAGAAGCCTTCTGGATATCGGTTTCGCACACAAAGAACCTGCTAAGCATAGGGCTTAACTGTGCATTAGGTGCAAAGCAGATGCGACCGTTCATTCAGGAGATCTCGCGCATTGCAACATGTTTTGTAAGTCTTTATCCAAATGCAGGTCTTCCGAATGAATTCGGCGGCTATGACGAGACTGCGCAGATGATGGCAGAGATATTAAAAGATTATGCTGACAGCGGATTTGTAAACATTGTAGGCGGCTGCTGCGGCACAACTCCAGAGCACATAAAAGCGCTTGCTGAGACAGTAGGAAGCTTAAAGCCGAGGGAGATACCAAGCCAAGAGCCATATTTAAGGTTAAGCGGGCTTGAGCCGCTTGTAGTAAGGCCTGAATCGAACTTTGTAAATATTGGTGAAAGGACCAATGTTACAGGCTCGAAGAAATTTGCGAGGCTTATACTTTCAGAAGATTACGAAGGAGCAATAAGTGTTGCGCGCCAGCAGGTAGAAGGCGGTGCGCAGGTAATAGATATCAACATGGACGAAGGCATGCTTGATTCAGAGAAGGCTATGGTAAGGTTTCTTAACCTGATCGGCTCGGAGCCTGATATTGCAAAGCTGCCGTTTATGTTAGACAGTTCAAAGTGGTCTGTTATTGAGGCAGGTCTTAAGTGTGTACAGGGCAAATGCATAGTTAACTCGATCAGTTTAAAAGAAGGCGAAGAAGTTTTCCGTGCACGTGCAAAGAAAGTAATGCAGTATGGTGCAGCAGTTATTGTCATGGCATTTGACGAACAGGGGCAGGCAGACACGCTGGAGAGGAAGATTGAGATATGCAGAAGGGCTTACAGGATATTAACCGAAGAGATAGGGTTTCCTGCTGAAGACATAATATTTGATCCGAACATACTTACGATTGCAACAGGAATAGAAGAGCACAACAACTATGCAATAAATTTTATTGAAGCCACAAAGTGGATCAAGCAGAATCTTCCGTTTGCAAAGGTAAGCGGCGGGGTAAGCAATCTTTCATTTTCATTCAGGGGCAATGACACCGTGCGTGAAGCCATTCATGCTGCGTTTTTATATCATGCAATAAAAGCCGGTCTTGATATGGGCATAGTAAATGCGGGTCAGCTTGAGATATATGAAGAAGTGCCTAAAGACCTGATGGAGCTTGTTGAAGATGTAATATTTAACAGAAGGGCAGATGCAACCGAGAGGCTGGTTGATTTTGCAGAGAAAGTAAAGCAGAAGGACAAGGCAGTTGTAAAAGAAGACGCATGGAGAAGTCAGCCGGTAGAAGAAAGGTTAAAGCATGCGCTTATAAAAGGCATTACAGATTACGTTGAAGAAGACACAGAAGAAGCCCGGAGGAAATATTCAGCTCCTATTGAAGTAATTGAGGGGCCACTTATGGCCGGGATGAACGTAGTAGGAGATCTTTTCGGATCAGGCAAGATGTTTCTGCCGCAGGTAGTAAAGAGTGCGCGTGTAATGAAAAAGTCAGTTGCATATTTAATTCCCTTTATAGAAGCAGAGAAGCGAAAGTCTGCTGAAAGCCGAGCGCAGGGAAAGATACTTATGGCAACAGTAAAGGGTGATGTTCATGATATCGGAAAGAACATTGTTGGGGTTGTCTTAGGCTGCAACAATTACGAAGTAATAGATCTTGGAGTAATGGTTCCGACAGACAAGATATTAAAGACAGCAGTTGAAGAAAAAGTTGATGTAATAGGGTTAAGCGGGCTAATAACGCCGTCGTTAGATGAGATGGCAGATGTAGCAAGGGAGATGGAGAGGTTAGGTATGAAGACGCCGCTATTAATTGGCGGAGCAACAACCTCAAAAGTCCACACAGCCGTTAAAATTGCTCCGGGCTACAGCGGTGCAGTTATACACGTGCTTGATGCATCAAGGAGTGTTCCTGTTGTAAGCAATCTTATTAATCCAAACAACCGTGATAAATTTATTGAAGAGATAAAGGAAAATTATCAGAGAATACGTGAAGATCATAAGAAGCGGCAGGATGAAAAGAACTTTATTTCAATTGAGGAAGCGCGCAAGAACAGATATCAGATAGACTGGGAAAAAACAGACATTATAAAGCCTGAGCACAAAGGTATTACCGTACTTAATGATTTCCCGTTAGAAGAATTAAGGGAATATATTGACTGGACGCCTTTATTTTCAGCATGGGAGCTTAAGGGAAGGTATCCTGATATTTTCAGCAACAGTGAATACGGAACAGAAGCCAGGAAACTTTTTGATGATGCAAATAAGCTTTTAGATGAAGTAATAAAGAAGAGACTCTTAAAGGCAAATGGTGTAATTGGTCTTTTCCCTGCCAACAGTGCCGGTGATGATATTGAAGTTTATTCCGATGAGTCAAGAAAAGGCATACTTACAACATTCCACACTTTGCGTCAGCAGAGTGCAAAGAGCAAGGGAGTTCCAAACATTGCATTATCCGATTTTATTGCGCCGAAGGAAAGCGGTAAGGTTGATTACATAGGCGGATTTGCAGTTACAGCAGGCATTGGAATTGAGGAACTGATAAAGAAGTTTGAAAGTGAGCATGATGATTATAACAGCATTATGATAAAGGCATTGGCTGACCGTTTAGCAGAAGCATTTGCCGAGCATTTACATGAGCTGGTAAGGAAGAAATACTGGGCTTATTCGCCTGAAGAGACATTCTCGAATGATGATCTGATAAGAGAAAAATATAACGGTATAAGGCCTGCACCGGGTTATCCGGCTCAGCCTGATCACACAGAGAAGAAAGTACTTTTTGAACTGCTGCAGGTTGAAAAGAATACGGGCATTTGTCTTACAGAGAGTCTTGCGATGTATCCAGCTGCTTCGGTAAGCGGGTTATACTTTGCGCATCCGGAGTCGAAGTATTTCGGAGTAGGCAAGATTGGTTTAGACCAGGTTACAGATTATCATAAAAGAAAGGGTATGAGCTTAAAGGAAATGGAGCGCTGGCTCTCCCCTGCCTTAAATTATGACAGGTCGACTGAAGAGAAATAAAGAAAAGAGAAATAAAGAAAGTAATTAAAGGATCTATTTGGGGCTGTCTTATGAACATAAGGCAGCCCTTTTTATTTTATTTCAATGAAGTAAACAAGTTATAATAGCTTTCGCTCATTTTTTTAAGTGAAAAATTTTCCACAGCGAACTTCCTAGCCGAGGCAGACAGCTCAGAACGTTTCTTATCGTTATAAATAAGCTCAAGAGTTTTATCTGCAAAATCTTTAAGGTCGAATGGTTTAATAAGGCATCCGGAGATATCATTTTTAATTATTTCACCGCATCCGCCAATATCGAAAGTAACAGAGGGAGTTCCGCAGGCAATAGCTTCAATCAAAGCATTTGAGAGGTTATCTGCTCTTGTCGGATAAATAAACAAGTCAGAAGCCGAGAGGCACCGGGCCATTTTTTCTTCCTCTTTAATATAGCCTGCAGGATGAATAATAAAATTCTTAAGTTCTGAAATCTCTTTTAGTTCACCATAGCCAAGGATTAAAAGGTGGACTTTGGTTGTCAGCTTAGAGTTTAATATTCTGAGTATCTCAATTAAGTCTTTTCCGCCTTTATATGGGTTACCTTTCAGTTTTTCTGCAGAAAACATAAGGACCTTAGCATCTTCGGGGATATTGAGATCCTTTCTCGGCTGAGATTTATCTGAAGGAGAAAATTTATCAGTGTCAATTCCGTTAAAGATATGATAGATCTTTTTGCCTTCGAAGACGGGGCTTTGTTCTGCAAGTTTAAACAGCCAGTCAGATGGAGTAACGATTGTCATATTACTTTTTGCATACACTTCCCTTTTTTGTCTAAGGAGCATACTGCCAGTATTGATGCCGATAGAAGGAAATATTTTTGTATTCTGAGGAGAATTTTTCATTTCCTTCCATGACTGGTCACCGAAGGTGTGGGCAGCGTTGCCGGTAAAGGCCCACATATCATGGAGCGTCCAGACTACTGGTGCCCGTTTAGATATTTCTGCATAAAGAGGGATTGAAAAATATCCGCCCAGAGTATTATGAAGGCTTATTATATCGGGTTTAATTTCATCAGTTTTTTTTAAGATCACCTTAGGAGAAAAAGGCAGATACTGGTACTGCAGTCCAAGCAGGTTTGAAAAAATATTAAACCATCTTTCGGTGGTCTGTTCGAACGAATTTTTTCTTGTAGGGATTACATTTTCCCTATCTGATCTTTTCGTTCTTACAAGGAAGCAATTTTCAGTGTTATAATATTTTTCAAGGCCAGTGCCGAGTCTTGCTGCAGCAATAGCTGCTCCGCCTATAATATCAGAGATATTTATAAAAAGGATCTTCAAGTATCTAATCTTTCCTAAAAGTGGATGTCTAAAATCATTTTACAAATTTACAGTATTTTAACCTTTTTATCTGCTGCGGCTTATTTATTATTTGCTTCGGCTTATTTAATTATCTTCTGCTTTTCCTTTATCTGCTGCTTTTTCTATTATCTGCTAAAATTTATTTTATTAATAAAAGTTTTCTGCTTTGCAGGAAGTCTTTGCCTGTATTAGTTTCTTTTCCATGGAGCATAACGAAATAGATACCGCTGCCTACAGAGGCATTAAGGTCATTTCTGCCATCCCAGATAAATACTTTTCCTTTTGCGACATCCTCATTTTCCGTTAATTCCCGCACGAGTTTCCCCAAGACGTCATAGATCTTCAGGGAAATCCGGGAGGGGTTTTTCAGGCTCACAATAATTTTTGTCTGCAAATTAAAAGGATTAGGAAAGACAGAAATATCAAGAGAATCAGCAAACTGTGACTGTTCGACGTGTGTAAGTTTTCCTTCATCAAAAGGATTAATCATAAAGTGGTTATCTTTATTAGGTTCGAGAGCAAGCATAGCTGTAAAGTCACATAAGAGATTATATTTCATTGCCATCTGGACCACTTTTGCTGTATCGACAGGCTGGCCGGAAAGCAGCTGTTTTATTTTTTCATAGCCCAGCATAGAAGGAATTATGGTATCCTTATTTACAGAATTATTAATAACCGGGAAAGTATAATAGAATGTTTTAACAGAATCAATTCCCGGGAACTTTGCTGTAAGTTTATACTCGATCTCACCTGCCTGAAGGGCTGAACCAATAAAGCATCTTGGAGTAGTGCCGATTTCAGAATTTTGTTTTATCTGGGTAAAATCAATAATTCCGTTTTTTGAGTGATCTGCTGTTACTTCAACTGAGAGTTGTTCCGGATTAGGGATTGAATAAGGCGACAGTGATTGAAGAATAAAACTCCAGTCATTTATATGAGATTCAAAGTTAGCACCAGAAGAGAGGTCAGAAAGCGCCTTAAGAACGGCTCCGCTTCCATAATAATCAATAAAATTATCCGAAACAGAAGCAAAAACCGGGTTATTTCCCTGCAGGAGGTTAACTGAGTTAATTACAGGGACTGTTTTGAATTTTCCAATATATTCGCGTGCAAATGTTTTTGCCTGCGCAACTGAAATAACAGAATCAGAATTACTTACAAGAAGAACCTTATCAAAACTATTTACATTATATTCCTTTTCTACAGCTGAAAGCAATGCCGGGAGGCCCGAGGGCTGCCATGTTTTGTTTAAACCAAGAAAAGCGTTGCTGAACATTTTTCTCAGTGCTATATCATCCTGTGCAGAAGATATTCCTGCAACAATTAAAAGTCCCTTTCCAATTTTTTTGGAAATAACGACTGCATTGCCATTTACATCTGTGAGTTCAGTTTTTACATCAGGATCATTAGAGCTTAAAAAGTAGGTATCAATTGCATAGTCAAATTTTTCCGGGAAATAAGCGCCTATATTTCCGTTAGGGTTCCGGAAAAGATGAACGAGTCCATGCGAATTAAACGCC
>JBLNEL010000028.1:0-10904 GCA_050262615.1 Bacillota bacterium | reverse complement strand
AGCACTACTGATGTACTTGGCCAGAATGACATGTTTGTGGAGATTGGGACATATAAGATGACGATGCAAATGAAAAATTCGAGCAAGCCGGTTGAAGATGAAGGCAAATATGTAACTGTCTGGAGAATGATGCCTGACGGATCATTAAAAGTAGTGGTAGATGCATTTAACACAGATATGAGCATGAAAGAAGTGCAGAACGCAATGAATCAGCAGGGAAAGACAGATAACGAAATGACAGGGGGCAAGGAAAAGAAATAACAGCGGAGGATTATTAAAATTTCAGAGAAAGAAGGGGCTGTCTCAATAATCTGAACTAGTGAATAACTCTGCCAAGTCCTGAGTATATCTTTATTATTCAGCTTATTATACGAATAATATTCACAAATTCCGGTTTATGAGGCAGTCCCTTTTTTGTTTCCGGTTATACTGACAGAGGCCACTTGTGTTTTCAATCCACAGTCTTAAATACCATTTACACTCAAAAGTCAGAACAAAATATCTTGATTGCAATATGATAAAATGACCATTATTAATAAACCCGATGAATCCGGGGGTTATAAAACAGCATAATACAGTTAATGTAAAGTTTAATTTAGCAGGGATCAGCTATGCAGGAAAAGCACACAAACAAATCAGAGCACTCAGAGCATACTCAAAATGATCATTCAGGAATGCATCATGAACATGGAGATACATCTGATGATTCACTCTGGCATGAAATGGCAGAAGAACATAAAAAGCATAGTCACAGATCTAAGGGGGAGATAGATAGCAGCGGAACTGCAGATGCAAAGATGCACAGCCATGATGATAAAAAAGAGAGGGGGCACGAGGGGCATAATCATCATGAAATGATGATAGAGGATTTTAAGAAGCGTTTCCGCATCTCTCTTGTTCTTACTATTCCAATTTTAATCATTTCGCCGATGATTCAGGAATTTCTGGGACTTAAGAACACCTTACGTTTTAACGGGGACAGTTATCTTTTATTTATTTTATCTTCTGCAGTTTATTTTTACGGAGGCTGGCCGTTTTTAAGCGGGCTTACAGATGAATTTAAGAAGCTGAAGCCCGGAATGATGACATTAGTTGCGATGGCTATTTCAGTTGCTTACTTCTACAGCAGTGCCGTCACTTTTGGACTGAGGGGGGAGATATTTTTCTGGGAACTTGCGACATTAATTGATATTATGCTGTTGGGTCACTGGATAGAAATGCGTTCAGTACTTGGTGCATCCCGTGCACTTGAGGAACTTGTAAAGCTTATGCCCTCGGAGGCTCACAAAATAAATACTGACGGCAGTGTTACTGAAGTTCAGATTGAAGAATTAAGGCATGAGGATATTGTACTTATAAAGCCTGGTGAGAAGATACCTGTAGACGGAGAAGTGATTGATGGTGACACGTCAATTAACGAGTCCATGATCTCAGGCGAATCAAAGCCAGTTGATAAAAAGAAAGGGGACACTGTAACAGGAGGTTCAATCAATGGAGAGGGTTCAGTAAAAGTTATTGTAAAGAAACTTGGGAGCGAGACATTCTTATCGCAGGTAGTTGAGATGGTAAAGAGTGCACAGGAAAGTAAGTCTCAGACGCAAACCCTGGCTGACCGGGCGGCGATGTGGTTAACTCTGATTGCAATACTAGGTGGAGTTATAACGCTTTTTGTATGGACACTGGTCATGGAGCATTCATTTAACTTTGCGCTTACCAGAACTGTTACGGTGATGGTAATAGCATGTCCGCATGCCTTAGGGCTTGCCATACCACTTGTAGTAGCTGTTTCAACGGCTATTTCTGCAAAGAGCGGATTATTAATAAGGAACAGAGCGGCTTTTGAATCTGCAAGAAATATAAATGCTGTGATATTCGATAAAACGGGTACTTTGACCAAAGGGGAGTTTGGAGTAACAGATGTTGTTTTGTTAAACACTGAGCTTACAGAAGCCGAAGCAGTAAAGTATGCAGCTTCTGTTGAAGCAAACTCTGAGCATCCGATTGCTCAGGGGATTGTAAAAAAATCTGATGGTATATATGAAGTAAGTGAATTTAATTCAATTCCCGGTAAAGGGGTAACCGGCAGAGTTAACGGACATGAGATAAAAGTTGTAAGTCCCGGGTACCTTACTGAAAATAAGATTATTACGGACAATCAGGAAAAAGTATCGCAGCTTTCTGAGCAGGGGAAAACGGTAGTGTATTTAATAACAGATAATAAACCATCAGCTGCAATTGCGTTAGCTGATATTATCAGGGATGAATCAAGGCAGGCAATAGAGCAGTTAAGACAAATGGGTATAAGATCTATTATGCTTACAGGGGATAACAGGCAGGTTGCCAAATGGGTTTCAGGAGAGTTAAAGGTAGACGAATATTTTGCAGAAGTTCTACCTGATCAGAAAGCAGCCAAAATAAAGGAAGTGCAGTCGAGAAAATTAAAAGTAGCCATGACAGGTGACGGAGTAAATGATGCTCCTGCTTTAGCCCAGGCTGATGTTGGAATTGCAGTAGGTGCCGGCACAGATGTAGCAATTGAGACAGCCGATGTAATACTGGTAAACAGTAATCCTCAGGATGTGGTATCGGTAGTAAAGTTTTCAAAAGCCACATACAGGAAAATGATACAGAATCTTCTTTGGGCGGCAGGATACAACATAATAACAATTCCTCTTGCCGCAGGCGTGCTTTATTCAATGGGGGTGCTGCTTGATCCTGCCTTAGGTGCAGTACTTATGACATTAAGTACTGTCATTGTTGCGGTTAATTCAAAGTTTCTGAAAATGGAATAATTCACGCTGAGAGCATTTCAATATCATTTTTTTCTTCAGGATCAGTCCATGTACTTTTTGCAGGAATGGTAAAGAAGAATGTTGTCCCTTTATCTTCTTTTGATTCGAGCCAGATCCGGCCCCATGGCGTTCAACTATTTTCTTGCAAATTGCCAGTCCGATACCTGTTCCCGGGTACTTATCTCTTTCATGGAGTCTCTGGAATACCTGGAAAATTCTATCATAATACTGTGGATCTATTCCAATTCCATTATCTTTAAGTGAAAACAGCCAGCCATTTTCGACCTTAACTGCATTAATATTAACCTCAGGAATCCTATCTCCGTGGAATTTAATTGCATTACCGGAGGTTTTGAAGGAGCTGATGCATTTGTGTAGGGTCTGCTTTAATTACAGGGAGGCTGGCAGAGTTTATCTTAGCCCCTTTTTCTTTTATCAGAATTTTAAGATCATGAGTAACGTTATTATAAACTTTATTAAGGTCAACTATTTCAAAATCTCTTGCCTGTGAAGTTACCCTTGAATAGGCAAGAAGATCCCATATAAGGTTGGACATTCTTCTTGAGCCATCAACGGCAAAACTTATAAACAGATTAGCTTTATCATAGAGCTGGTCTTTATAGTTTTTCTCCAGCATACTCATATAGCTTGATACCATTCGCAGAGGTTCCTGAAGATCATGGCTTGCAACATAAGCGAATTGTTGTAATTCTTTAAATGAAAACGAACGCAATTATAAGGAAACTTACGAGAAAAAAGTATTTAAAGTTTTCTAATCTATTAAAAAAGTTATTCATAAATCACAAATTATACTCTTACACAATAATCTTTATTGCCAGGCCTAATTACAGTATACTGAAAAAAAGCAAGAAATTCAGATATATCATCTTATTAAGTTGACAAACATATTATCAGTCAAGAATTCAATCAGGCCCAATTCATTTCAAGGATGAAAATCTTCATAAAACAAGTACTTCAGCCGGATCAGTCTTTTTCTGAATAAGAAGCAGTGATTTCAGTGTCATTAATCAAAAATATTGAAACGGCTTTTTCATTTTCACAGCCGGATAAGATGCTTGTCTATTCTGCGGGAATCCCTTATATTTGCACGCTTTCGGCTAAGATATTATTGTTCTTTAAAATTTAGACAGGGATGGACAGGCAATTTCGGTATAAAAATAAAAAAATATGAACATAGCTTAAAAAAGTGCTTATGGAAAAGAAATTAAACTGCTGGGAATTTATGAGATGCGGGCATGAACCCGGGGGGCACAATGTTGATAAATACGGGCTTTGTCCGTCTGTAATTAATCAGGATGTGGATGGAATAAATGGCGGAACAAACGGGGGCAGGATATGCTGGGCTGCTGCAGGTACATTTTGTATTAACAGGATAGAAGGCAGCTATGCTCAAAAATTAAAGAGCTGTATGCATTGCGATTTTTATAAACTTGTTCTTCAGGAGGAAGGAAAATCAGTTTTTACACTGAAGAAGAAAGAGTAATTTACCTTGCAGGGTAATATGTTTCAGAAATCAGAACAGCTTTTATAAATGAATGGCAAGAAAAATGTAATTACTGCAATTGATGTCAATTACAGAGAAGAAGGAGCTTTAGCTGCAGGTGTAGTTTTCCGCAGATGGAGTGATAATACACCCGAGTATGAGATATGTGTTTATCTGCCAGAAGTGACAGAGTATATTCCCGGCAGTTTTTACCTGCGTGAACTTCCCTGTATATTATCCCTGCTAAAAGAACTTCCAGAGAAGCCGGATATTATAATAATTGACGGATATGTAAGGCTTGGTGAATCCGGGAGTGATGGACTTGGGATGAAACTATTCAATGCTCTTAAAGGTAAATCAAAAGTAATTGGAGTAGCAAAAACCGAATTTGCAGGGACGCCAGACGACACGCGGGTTTTCCGTGGAAACAGCAGCCGACCGTTATATGTAACTTCGGTTGGCATAGATCATGAAAAAGCAAAACAATACATTGGTGAGATGAGCGGGCAATTCCGTATACCGGAATTAATAAAAAGAGCTGATAAACTTTCAAGACTTACAGAGATACAAAGTACAGTCAGAAACAGGAAATTGTTATAATCTTCCATAATAATTTTTCAGAATCTCAAATCTTCTAATTCCTGTCAAATAGTGCAGTTTTCTATGGGTTAAATTCCCGGCGGCTATTCCGATAATATTTAAACATTGATATGAATATCAGCAAAAAAAGTTAGAAATGACAAAAAATACAATAGCCGTCTGCGAAGAGGAAATTAAATATCTGCGTCAGAAAATATCTGAGCTGGAACAGAAAAACAGCGAAGACAATTTTCAGATCCTTTTTGAGCATGCATCAGACAGCATTTTTATAGCCGATATGGACGGCTGGTATCTGAATGCAAATGAAAATGCCTGCCGTCTACTGGGCTACTCTAAAGAGGAACTGAAAAATTACAGATTTACAGATCTCATGCCCAGAGAGGATCTTGAAAAAGTTCCGGTTAATATGTCGCTTTTCAAGGATGGAAGGACAATTGTGCGTGAGCGCAGGATGATCAGAAAAGATGGTTCTTTGCTAATAATTGAGATAAGTGCCAAAATGCTTCCTGACAACAGGCTGCTTGCAATTGTAAGAGACATAACAGAAAGGAAACAGAAAGAATCTGAGACGGAACTGCAAAACCAGTTAAAATTCTTAAGAACGCTTATTGAGACAGTTCCTAATCCTATTTATATAAAGTCGGCAGACAGGAAATATATAGATTGCAATAAAGCACTGACTGATCTATATGGTTTTACAAAAGAGGAAGCTATTGGAAGTTCGGTATATGATATAACTCCATATGAATATGCAGTTAAAGTAGATAAGACAGACCGAAAGGTAATAATGGAGCTTGGGACAGACGAAACGGAAATTGAAATAACTGACAGGTCGAATAAGAAAAAAACTGTTCTTATTCACAAGACTGTATTTCTGAAAAATGACGGAACAGCAGGCGGAATAGTTGGAGTTATTACAGATATCACTGAACAAAAAAGGCTGCATGAAAAGATAGAAAAAGCTCTTAAAAGGGAAAAAGAGCTGAATGAACTTAAATCGAGATTCATTTCAATGGCTTCGCACGAATTCAGGACGCCGTTGACATCAATTAAGCTCTATTCGGATCTGCTATTTAATTACCGAAATGAAATTGACGAACATAAGTTCTTTATCTACAAAGATAAGATCAACAGTACAATAAGTCATATGACAGAGCTGATTGATGATGTACTTACAATAAGCAGGACTGAAACAGGAAATATTCCCTTTAGGCCATCAGAAACTGATCTGCACAATTTATGTGCTGAAATAGTTGAAGAGATGAAAATAAGCTATCCTGACTGCAATGTGAAGATAGAATATAACTGCAGCAGCAGGTTTTTTTATATAGATAAGAAAATAATAAATCCCATCTTTTCAAATCTTATATCGAATGCCATAAAATATTCAAGTACAGGGAGCTACGTCAGGCTTGAGGTCCGGAATGATGACCAGACGATTCATTTTAAGGTTATTGACAGCGGGATCGGTATACCCGAAAACGATCAGAAGAGATTATTTGAATACTTTCACAGGGGAGAAAACACCGGCAGTATTCCGGGGACAGGTCTCGGGCTGGCAATAGTTAAAAAATTTGTTGCGATACATAAAGGTACAATAAAGTGCCAGAGTGAGTTAAATAAGGGGACTGTATTTACAGTAACAATTCCAGTAAAATAGGATATGAGAAAAGTACTAATAATTGAAGATGATATATTGCTTCGTGAGGGAGTAAGCGACCTGCTTACTCTAAATAAATTTGAGGTATACTCTGCTTCTGACGGGGTTGAGGGATTAAAGTTAGCAAGGGAAGTGATGCCTGATATTATAATATGTGATATAATGATGCCGCGGCTGGATGGATATCAGCTGAAGGAAATAATTAATGGAGACAATGAACTTTCAGTAATTCCATTTATTTATTTAACTGCAAAATCGGAAATGAAAAGTTTAAGGGAAGGTATGGATCTTGGGGCAGATGACTATATTATTAAGCCGTTCGACACTTCTGCCTTAATAAAAGTAATTGAAAAGAAGATAAAGCATTATGATGAAATCCGGAATAAAGCATTAGAGCAAAGCTCAGCAGATGGGAAAAAGCATGAGAAGAAATTGGCTGAGAACGATGTTTTGATTATTAATCTTAATAGCCAGACACCCCGCGCAATAAGGGTTGGGGAAATAAAGAGTATTGAAGTTTCAGGGAATTACAGCAAAATATATTACGGCAAGGAAATCCTTTCTATAAGAAAGTCAATTACTTCATGGGAAGAGATACTGGAAGAGAATTTATTTCTGAGGATCCATCAATCTATCATTATAAACATGAATTTTATTGAAAAACTCTCAAAATGGAGCAGTAATACGTACCTGGTTTATATTTCAGGAATTGAGCAGCCATTTACCATAAGTCAGAGGTATGTTTCAAAAATTAAGCAAAAACTAAGACTTTAGACTCACTGGTTGTATGATCCGGGAATGCAGGAAGTTTCCCTGCTGATCGTTCCTTTCATCGCTTAGACCTAATATCCATTCATATTAATCGTTTACCCCCGTTATCAATCGTTTGTCACAAAATTTTATCATTTAGAGCAAGTGACTTATAATTGGCGCTGATTATCCGAAAATGACTCAGAACTACAAAAAAAACAGATTTTGAAAAAAATTTCGGTAATCCAATACCCACAACTAAGGGGAAATTTTATGAAGTGGTTTAATGATCAGAAGATCACAGTAAAACTTTTTATTGGTTTTATTTTTGTCTCAATTATTACTCTTGTTATAGGCTATATAGGCATTAATAGTATGAATAGTATAGCAGAATCAAGCGATGAAATGTATAATCATATGACAGTTCCAATTGCAAAGCTCGGGAATATTCAGCAGAGATTTCACCGTGTAAGAATTAATACCCGTGATATGATAATTGCCAATGATCCTGCAGAAATTAAGAAATTTGATGATAAGATAAAGGAATATTCTGCAGTTATAACTCAGGAAGTAGAAGCAATTGACAAACTCATTTCTACAGATGAAGCAAGAGAGGCTTTCAGGAAGTTTAATGAATCCCGAGTCCCGTACAGAAAGGATCTGCAGGAGCTTTTTGACCTGGCATATCAGAATAAAGATGCTGAAGCTTTTGCAATGCTTCAGGGAGATATGAAAACTACTGCAATGAACGAACAGGCAGCTATAGAAAAGCTTGTTGACCAATTTCTGAAAGAAGCGAATAACAAATCTGTTCAAAACAACAGTGATGCGCAGGCAGCAACAACAATGATGATAGTATCCATTGTAATCGGTATAGCAGCTTCGGTGTTCTTTGGTTATCTGATATCAAATATGATCAGAAGAAGTGCAAAAAGAGTGCTTGAAATGGCACAGGAGCTGTGCAAAGGTCATGTAAAGGCCAGGGCAAAGCTTGACAGTAAGGATGAATTAGGGGAAATGGGCAGGGCTTTGGACCAGTTTGCTTATCAGGTTGAGGAGCATATCTGCGGTGGACTGAACAGAATAGCTGATGGAGATGCAAAGTTTGAAGCTCCGATATTTGATAAGGATGATGCTGTATCTCCTGCACTTAACAGGCTCGCAAAAACATTGAACGGGCTAATTGAAGAGGTAAACGGACTAACAACAGCTGCAGTAGAGGGGGATCTGGAAAAACGGGGTAATGCCGACAGGTTCAATGGCGGGTACAAGGAAATTGTAGCGGGATTCAATGCTACAATTGACACTATAGTCAAAAATCTAAGGGACTACGAAAAAGTAATTGAAAAAGTCGGACATGGGGATCTTACGGCAAGGATGGTTGGTGATTATAAAGGCAATTACAAAAAACTGCAGAACAATGCTAATCAATTTGCTGAATCTTTATATAATCTAATCTCCGAAGTAAATCAGGCAGTTCATGCCACAGCCAGTGCAGCAAGCGAGATCTCAAGTTCAAGTGAACAGATGGCAGCCGGAAGTCACGAGCAGAGTCAGCAGACAAGTGAAATAGCCAGTGCAGTAGAACAGATGGCAAAGACAATTATTGAGACGACAGAGCACATTACCCAGGCCAGTCAGATATCCAAAAATGCAAGTGCTTCGGCGAACAATGGAACAGTTAAAATTGAAGAAACAAAGAAAGGTATGGAGAGAATTGTAGCAGGATCATCGCAGACAGCAGAGGTAATTTCGTCACTTTCTAAAAAGACGGACCAGATCGGAGAGATCACTCAGGTAATTGATGACATTGCAGATCAGACAAACTTACTTGCATTAAATGCTGCAATTGAGGCCGCAAGGGCAGGTGAGCAGGGAAGAGGCTTTGCAGTTGTTGCCGATGAAGTAAGGAAACTTGCAGAACGTACAACAAAAGCCACAAAGGAGATAGCTGAGACGATAAAAGCAATTCAGGTTGAGGCAAAGCAGGCAGACAGTTCAATGCTAGAGGCAAAGGCATTAGTAGAAGATGGTATGAAACTTACTGAAGAAGTTGATAGTGCATTAAGGGAAATTGTTAAAGGTTCTGCGCGGGTAAGTGATGTAGTAGGACAGGTAGCAGCGGCAAGTGAAGAGCAGTCAAGTACGGCTGAACAGATAAGCAAGAATATAGAAGGCATTTCGAGTGTTACACAGCAGTCAGCTGCAGGGACCGAGCAGATAGCAAGGGCAGCAGAGGATTTAAACCGGCTGACGGTAAATCTTCAGGAGCTGATCTCAAGGTTCAAATTGGATGAAAATGAATCAAATATGTCAAGTAATTTCACTTTTAATAACAGAAACACAATCAGAAACAGAAATGCACGGCTGCTCGAAAAATAAATTATAAATTTTATTATAAATAACAATTTGCTTATTGCAAATGGGAGAACAAAATATTATAGTAAAATATATAGTAATTGTTCGGGACGTCAGATGAAAGCTGGTACAGAAATCAATATTGTAGTTATTGATGGGAATGAAATGGAGCTGGTGCTTATAACAGAAGCATTGAAAAAACTTCACATTATATATAGAATAATTCCATTTAGCAACGTTGAAAGAGCTTTGGAATATTTCGAAAATGTGGAGGGATCAAAACCGCATTTAATTATTGTTGATTCTGATACAATGCATCTTACGGGTGAATACTTTGTTTCAAAACTCAGAAGTAACGAGAAACTAAGAAAAATACCATTATGGGTATTAACGGATAACGAAGAGGAGGAAATTTTCTTTTCATATCTTAATTTACCAGCTAAAAGCTTTATTGTAAAACCTCCTGTGTTCAAAAGGCATAAGACTACGTTTGAAAGCCGTACACGGGAGGTTGAAAGGGATTTCGGGCCGAAGGTAAATTAAACCTGCGGCCTTTCCTTAAGGTTTCCTCAAAAAATCAGTTCTTTCAAAAATCATTCCTTAAAAATCATTTTATAAAGTATTGCTTCTAAAACAGTAATTCTTTATAATATTACAATTTTATGCTATCAAATAAATTCTATCAAAAAAATCCCGCGAATTACTTATGGAAATTCTACTGGTTGAAGACAACAGAGCCGACATAAATTTAATATCATTAATTTTAAAAGAAGCAGATAGTACAATAAATCTGAATGTTGTTCAGAATGGACAGGATGCAGTTGATTTTCTGTTCAGAAATGACAATTATGCTGAAGCTCCGGAACCGGATTTTATTATACTAGACATCAATCTGCCGCTGATGAGTGGTATTGAAGTGCTGGCTGAAATAAAAAAGGACATGCGTCTAAAGAGCATACCGGTGATAATTTTTTCATCTACTTTTACAGATGAAGAGCGGAAACAGGTCATAAATCTTGGATGTGACAGTTATTTTCATAAGCCGTTAATGCTTGAAGATTATGAAAGCACAGTAAGGTCTTTCATTGAGTTTGCACCTTTAAGGAGCTCAAGATTCAGCGAAAAGTTTTATGAATTTGAAAAAGTAAACGGAATAACAAAACTCAGAGATGATTTATTAAAATAAATTGTTGATCATTTGATATATAAAACATTTTGATTATTTATTGAAAAATTTTTT
>JBLNEL010000027.1:0-18036 GCA_050262615.1 Bacillota bacterium | reverse complement strand
CAAGCTCTTCCCTGAATATAGAATCAAAAGCTCCAGGACCAGTCTTAACCCTGCTTTTTTGAACCTCATCATTTGTAACTATCGGTATAAAAGGTACTCTTACACCGTTAATTTCGGCCATTAACTTCCTCCGTTTGAGTCTGTTCCAAAAATTTCGGCTACATCTGAAAGACTGTATTCAGAATTACCGACTACTATCTTTGTTCCCTGCTCCCCGTACCTGACAGATGTGATTAAGCCTAACTTGTAGATCTCAGCGACAATATCTTTATCACTGTAATCTTTTGCCTTAACCTCAAATTTGTAATTACCTTCAGGTAATTTACTACCATCATTATCGGTAAAATCCCATGAAAGTTTATGCTCACCCTTCAAAATATTTTTATCTTCAAAGGTTTTTACAATTTTCCCTTCGGAGTTATAAATATTTACCGTTACGCTTTTTGTATCTGCTGGAAGGTTGTATCCCAGATCAATGTTTTTCTCACCATTAAAGTTAATTGCGCCCCCGCTTAATTTTATTTCCTTTCCAATTAGCGAAACCGACATGGTGTTGTTTACAGATTGTGCCAGAATATAATTTGCATCAAGACTCTTATTGAGTGATTCATTCATATTAGTTAATTGCTCTAAGGATGAGAACTGCGCCAGCTGTGCTGAAAACTGTGTGCCATCCATAGGATTCAAAGGATCCTGATATTTGATCTGCGACATCATAAGCTTCAGAAAATCATCTTTTGCTAATGTTGCCTTTCCTTTCGCCTGATCGGCAGCTGTGGTAGTCTGACCTGTACTGGTATTGTTAACTCCATTTACCATTGTCTCTCCTGTTATATAAGGTATTCATAGGTATTGTAACCCATTTTTCTTGACTCGTTTATTTCTGCTTCGCTTGCTCCTGCCTCCTCATTTTGTGTGATAATCTTTTTCTTTGGACTATTTGCCTTGCCCTGCTTCTGCTGCTCGTAGCTGGCAAGGGATATGTTTAATGAACTTAACTGAATTCCATTTTGATTTAATGAGTTGTATAACTGATTCAGATTGTTTTCAACCATCTTTTTGGCAGCCTCATTTTCAACTTCAATTTTTGCATGTACCAGCTTGTCAATAACATCTAATGCAATTTTAACTGTACCCAGACTTTCAGGATCTATTTTCAGTGTTAAACTGTGAGCACCGTTGCCCTGTTCAATAAACTTTGAGATTTCCTTCATTACTTCAGCTGCTTTAACAGTCTTTAATGGATTATTGAAACTGCCGCTTTCAGTTGAAAATTTCTCTTTTATGCTGTTATCAGTCTGCTTGCTGAAGTCATTGCCTGAAATATGACCTTCCTGAAGTTTTGTCTTAAACTCCGTCTTATCCTGAGAATTTGACTGCTCCTGCTGAGATACATTTCCTGATTGCTTTTCGTGCTCCTTCGAACTGTTATTTGACTGATTATTAGAGTCTGAATTCCTGAAGGCTTCTGCTCCGGCTTTGTCTTCAGATTGTCCAATGCCGGAAACTGATGATTCTTTTGGAGAACTTACAGCTTCACTCTGAGGCTTTATTACTGGCTTTTCAATTTCTTTAATAGCATCTTCTTCTTTGTTTTTGCCATGTGCCTTATTGCTGCTGCCAGGCTGATCTTCACCTGGTGATTTTAGTTCAGATGAACTGCGGAACTGATTTGTCTTTGGATCAATTTTCTCTTCTCCACTTACTTTTTCCTTTTCATCTTTCTGAATCCTTGAGGCCTTGACCGAAAGGTCAATATCTTTTAATAATCCTGATCTTTTATTCTGCACGGGAATTATTAATTCATCGGTTTTTGCATTGCTTTGCTTCTGCCCGTCTGTCTTTACATCTTGCTTTTGCTCTGAAGACTCAGAATTATCTGATCTGATTACTTCTTGCTCACTAACATTCTTATTAGCACCAGCCTTCGCTTCTTTCGTACTGATCTCTGAGCTTATTGCCTGCTTTTCAGCTGAACTTGCTTCTGTTGATTTTATTCCGTCAGATCTTATTCCATCAGTTTTTATTCCGTCAGATTTTAACTCATCTGCTTTAATTTCTGGTTTCAGACCTGCATTCATTCCATTTTCATTCTTAGTTTTGTCGCCGGACTCTGCAGAATTCACTATATTTACAGTAGAGGATTGAAAAACTTTCTTTGATGAAAATACATTATTTATTGAATTGCCTTCAGAATTATCTGCTGTTTTATTTGCTGATAAATTTTCAAAACCCTTGTTCCTGACTGGCTCTTTATTTTCTGCAAAGATTTTATTATCTGCAGTGTCTAATCTTCCTGTTAAAGTAATATTATCTGCGGAAATGTTATCGCCAGCAGCACCCTGATTATTAATTACCTGTTTCAGTCCTGAAGCCTTATCTCCCGATTTAGCTTGCTCTGATACTGATTCGGTCTGCTTAATCTGCGCAGTTCCGCTTTGAACAGAACTTGATGCAGCTTTCTGATCTTGTTTGATTCCCTGAATATTTTCGCCTTCTGTAGTTACCGCGATGGGTTGTTCATTTTCAGAATCATAAACCTGAGCTGATGAAACCTGAGCTGATGAAACCTGAGCTGATGACGAGACATCCTGGAGCTTTATAGCCTTATTATTTGCCAATTCCTGGAGTTCATTTGTATTGGGTTCAGAAAAATTATTAAAGGCATATTGAAGCCCAGTGCTGCCGTTATCACTTACGAAAGATAGTTCAACCTGGTAAAGTGATCTGCCTGCCTGATTTATTTCTCCATTTGTCATCTCTTCTGCTGACTGGACCTGAATGAGTGAAGGTTCAATACCCGGTAATCCCTGAGCAGTTCCTATTTGGAGACTTAAGTTGTTAGTTCCTGTGATCTCTGATGAAGATGACTTTGCCTCAGATATTTTAATTTCCCCTTCGGGATTGCTAGTCTTTTCAGCTTCCGAACTTGCAGATGCATTGTTAGTTTGACTTTTTATTTCAACTAATGAGATCAACAGTCCCTGATTGTTCTCTGCATCTGAACTCTCAAGCGATATTGCATTACCGCCTTTAAGAATTGCCAGCAGTTCATCCGGCGAAATACTGCTCTCCTCAATTACAGACGCCTGATCAGAATTGCTTTTGTTCTGATCATTCTTGCCTGAGATTACATTAATCTTCCCTTTAAAATCATTGTTCAGCAATTTGGAGATCAGTGCCGTGACTTCAGTTTCACTTAAAGTAAGCTGCGAATTAACATTGCTGTTTTGCGAAGTAAATGTCCCTGAAAATTGTTCACCGAGAGTTTCTCCTGCATTGAATTTTTGCGGAAGTACCTGCTGCAGAAGCTTGAATAAAGTTAGCTCAGCTGAATTAAATCCAGCATTCTGATTTACAGAGGTTGAATTAACATTACTCCCGGCATTTTCAAGACCAGTCATTATGCTGCCGCTGAATGCTGCTCCTGAAGAGGCAAACATTTCCGGATCTGTTTTATCAAAACATACTTTGATAATGTCAGAAAATAAGTATGATGATCCGTTAAGCTTTGGGGTCTTCTGAGTGCCCAGAGATTCCTGGCTATTAATTACTTGTAAAAACAAAGGATTAAAAAACATTATGGTGTCCTGGTTAATCTTGAAGCCGCTTCAGGGCTTATATTCAATATAGTTTCAATTATCTGAGCTCTTTTTTTATCTTTAAGAGCGAAAAGTATATCTCTTGCATAATTATCGTTCATATTCATTAAAATTTTAGCAACAGATCTGGGGTCCATCTTTTCATATGTCTTTACCATTGCCTTTTTCCATTTGACATATGCACTATCCTGACTAGTTTTTTCTGCAGCCTTGAAACTGGATTCTTCTTTAGTCCTGTTTTCTGCTTTCAATGCTGCTGAATTTGGATCTTGCTCCTTATTAGCTGAAGTATTATTAACTGAGCCTGCCTTCTGCTCCTGGAGTTTCGCATCCGACTGAGCTCCTTTAGAAGTTTTCTGATCTCCTGCCTTTACTCCTTCAGCTTTTGCACTATCTGCTTTTGAGCCTTCCCCCTCTTGTGCCAGATCCTTACCATCTTCATTTTTTTCCTCAGCTTCTGATTTCCCCTTGCTCTTGTTATTTCCCTTCTCCCCCGGTACCTGCTGGGCATTAACTGCAGGAGAGAAATCGAATTTGAAAATATTCTGATACTTGTTATTAAGAAATATCATTGCTAAGGTTGTAAGTGCAAATGCAATCAGGTAAACTAGAGTATATACTATCTTAGCTTTCACGGTTAAGCCTCTCTGGCAAATTTCTTCGAAGCTATCTCATCTATTTCCTTCTGCTCTACAAGATTCTGATCATATAAATAATCCTCATAATGCTTTTCTTCGAGGTATTCAAATATTTTATGCTCTTTTGTCTTTTGTGCCAATTCGAAAATCTTATTTTCACGGGATAGCTTAAGCTGATTCAGTTCGTCCAAAAGCTTCTTTGCCTGAAGGTCTAAAAGATAATCAGCATCATTGTGAAACTGCAGTTCATAAGCCCTCAGATTGGATTTATTTGCAAGGCTGTTTCTGAATGAATCTTTTTCATCCAGCACTGCTTTTAATAATCTGTTAGTCTCGTCTATTTCAAGATCAATCAGAGAAATTTCCTTTTGTACTTTTTTCTCTAATGTTTCTTTAATTTTTTTTACTGACTCGAATTTATATTTGAACTTTGCCATATTTTTATGCTATTGGTTTTTCAATTATATCTTTTAATCTTTGAATTGTCTGTTCGAAAACAGCTTTCTCAAACATATCCTGCTTCAGAAACTTTCTGAGCATCTGAATTTTAGTAAGTGCATGATCTATCTGTGGATTGCTTCCTTTTACATACGCACCAATATTTATCAGATCTTCTGCTTCTTTATATGTTGCCAGTATATCATTAAATGCAATGGCTCTCATCCTGTGATCTGAACTTACAATATCAGGCATTACACGGCTTACACTCTGAAGCGGATCAACTGCCGGAAATTGTCCCTTGTTTGCAAGTTTCCTTGATAAAACAATATGTCCGTCTAATATCGATCTTACTGCATCTGCAATCGGTTCAGTCATATCATCACCATCTACAAGGACTGTATAAAGACCTGTGATCGATCCTCTTTCGCCTGTTCCGGTCCTTTCAAGCAGTTTAGGCAGCATTGCAAAAACCGACGGAGTATATCCTTTTGTAGCCGGTGGTTCGCCGATTGTCAGTCCTATCTCTCTTTGTGCCTGAGCAAACCTTGTAACAGAGTCCATCATAAGTACTACGTCAAGCCCCTGATCCCTGAAATATTCTGCAATTGTAGTCGCTATATAAGCACCTTTCATTCTTATTAAGGCTGGTTTATCACTCGTAGCAACAACAACTACTGACCGCTTAAGGCCTTCTTCACCTAATTCCTTTTCCAGAAATTCTCTTACCTCTCTGCCTCGTTCACCCACAAGTGAAATAACATTGACATCTGCATTTGTATTTCTGGCGATCATTCCGAGCGTAACACTCTTTCCCACACCAGAACCGGCAAATATGCCAATACGCTGGCCCTTTCCAACAGTAAGTAAACCATCAATAGAACGTACACCGGTCTGCAGCGGCTCGGAAATCCTTTTTCTAGTCAAAGGATTTGGCGGCTCACGGTAAATATTCCGGCTTGAAGGAACAACTATTTCACCTTTTCCATCTATCGGATTACCCAGACCATCTATGACCCTGCCTAGAAGAGCTTCACCTACTCCAATAGAAAAACTTTTCCCGGAAGCTATTATCTCGCACGAAGGCGATATCTTTTCGACCTCGCCTAAAGCTATTGATAAAACTTTCCCTTCCTTAAAACCTACAACTTCGGCTTTGCAGACTTCACGCCCGCGTTTGTCAACAATTGTACAGACTTCGCCTACAGAAACATTCGGCCCCATCGAGATAATTATCAGCCCGATTACATCGGTTACTTTCCCGTTCAGTTTTATTGTGTCAGAACGCTCAATTACCCTTCTGTACTTTTCAATGAATGCTTCTTCTATCTGCATTTTCTTCTACTTTACCTGCATTAAACTGACTGACTTAGGAAGCTTGCCTCAAGCTGCTTTTTGATTTCATTTATCTGTGTAGAAATCCTGGCATCCACATTGCCTATTTCAGTCTCTACCATACAGCCGCCCGGCTCTAACTTCTCATCAATTTCAAATTTTATTTTCGAAAACGATTCCTCTAAAAGCGGCGTGCCATGACCTGAATGAATTTCATTATGATCAGCAGGATTTACCCTTATGAGTATTTCGTTTGCGCCTATTATCTTCTTTACAGACTCTCTTAAGGTATCAGTTATTATCGACTGCTTGCTAATCTGCTGCTTAATTATTTTCTCAGCAATTGCGACTGCAGCTTCAATTACTATCTTATCATATGCCTGATCGTACTCAGATAAATTCGCCTCAAGCATTCCCAGTATTCTGTTAAACTCCTCTGTCTTCTCTGAGAGCTGCATTAAGTATTCATTCTCAAGCTCAGCCCTTAACTGGTTCTGTCCATCAATAAAACCTTTTTCATACTGGCTTTGGAGCTGATGATCAAAATAATCTTCCTGCTGATCCTCATTTAATCCGGCATCAGCATCATTATTTACTTTTATCTTTAAATTTCCGGACTTCAGACTAAGTCTGATAACATCAGACATAAACTTCCTCTGCTCCACCCCTTAGGTTCAATGATATTTCTTCATTCTCTTCAAGTGTCTTTACCACATCAACTATCTTCGCCTGTGCAGCTTCAACTTCTTTTAACCTGACAGGTCCCATGTACTGTAATTCTTCTTTTAATAAGTCTGCAGCGCGTTCGGACATATTTGCAAAGATCTTCTGCTTTAACCTTTCATCGGTTACTTTAAGTGACAATGCAAGATCCTTTCTGTCGACTTCACGAAGAATCCTTTGAATATCTTTATCCTGAATATTTATTATATCATCAAAGAGGAACATTAGCCGCTTTATTTCATGAGCAACTTCTTCGTCTTTTTCCTGAATAGAGTTTATTATCTCTTTGCTTACACTTACACTTGTTCTGTTTAATATTTTTGCAAGACTCTTTGGCCCACCGGTTTTGCTCATTGACTGGTTCATAGTAAAACCTGCCAGTTCATCAACCACTCGCTCAATCTGCTTTAAGGTCTGTGGCGAAATTTTTCCAAGTGTGGCAATCCTGTATGCAACATCTGCTCTCAGATTATCCGGCAATTCCTTTAATGCATTTGCTGTCTGTTCAGGATTTAAATGAGAAAGTATAAGTGCAATTGTCTGCGGGTGCTCTTTGTTAAGAAAGTTAACCAGCTGAGCTGAATCAGCTTTCTTTAATACATCAAATCCTTTTAAGGTAGTTAAATTCCTCACCTTCTCGATTATTTCAACTGCCTTTGCAAGCCCGAAAGACTTCTCGAGAATTGCCTGCGCATAATCCAAACCGCCCTCAAGTACATACTCCCGGGCAGTAATCATTGCATAATACTCCTCCATAACATTGTCAACAACATTAGAGGGTATATTCTTTACCTTAGTAATCTCAGCTGATATTAGCTCAACTTCAGTCGGATCAAGGTGCTTGAATACACTTGCTGCTGTATCAACATTTAGTGCAATCATTAGCAAGGCCGCTTTCTGCGCCCCTGATACTTCAGCCTTCTTAAGCTCTTTCGATACTGCCTTTACATTATTAGTACTCATCTTCGTGCAACCAGGTGTTTATAAGTTTTGCAGCGTCAGCAGGATTTTTGGCTACATAATTACTTATCTTTTCCTGCCTTACAAGTTTCTGTGCCGCCTCATCTGTTATTTCATCTTCAATATCGCCTATTGAAAGCGGACCTTTCTTTTTCCTCGCTCCGGGCAGCGCCGGCTTGTTTGATGCACTGCCTTCAGCTAATTGAGGCATCTCCAGTGTCTCACTTTCCCCTCCCTGGTATCCGCCTAGGGTTCCGATAATTATCTTTTCATTTTTAACACGGTTTAATAAGCCTTTCAGTATGAACATCGAGGCTCCAACAGCCACAAAAATCAGCAGCAGATTTGAATATTTTTCTATGTTGTCAAAGGCTGAAGTACCTTCATTCTTGCCTTCTTCATCAAGTTTTGTCTCAAATGGAATACTGACCAGCGAAAACTGATCCTTTCTTGCCGGATCAATGCCAATTGCATTTTTAACAAGTTCTTCTAACTTCTTTAATTGCTCTTCCGACCTTGGTTCATATATGGTTTCTGTTTTATCACCTTTTTTAACCGATTTTGGTATTCCGTTTACGACAGCAGCCAGGCTTAATCTCTTTATATAACCTGTACCTTCAACTACTCTTTGTATGGTCTTGCTTATTTCATAATTTGTAGTGCTGTTTTCATTTGACTGCGCTGTTGAATCGCCGGAAGTCTTTCCATTATTTGAGGTCTTTATAGACTGCTCACTGACTGCCACCTGCTGGTCAGGATCATAGATCTCCATTGTCTTTTCAACCTGATTAAAATCCAGGTCCGCATTTACCTGAACAATTGCATTGCCGTAGCCTACAATGTTATCGAGCATGCTTTGAGCTTTCTGTACCAGGTAATTTTCAACACTCTGCTTTATTTCATACTGCTTCGAACTTGAGGCAGATATTGGATTTTCATCCAGTTCTTTTGAAAGCAGCCTTCCTTTTGTATCTAATATTGTAACCTTCTCCGGACGGAGACCTTCAACACTGCTTGAAACCAGATTTGAAATGGCAACTATATTTGACTTTGATATATTATTGCTTTTTAACTTTAGTACAACAGATGCTGTGGGCTGCTTTTCTTCATCTCTGAAGACAGACTTTTCCGGAAATACAATGTGGACTCTTACTCCGCCGACACCTTCTTCCTGCATAATTGTGCGCGCAAGCTCCCCTTCTAAGGCGCGCTTGTAATTTAATTTCTGCATGAATTCAGACATGCCCATTGTTGTCTTGTCAAATATTTCATAGCCGATAATTCCTGAACTCGGGATGCCTTTGCTTGCTAACTGCAGTCTTACTTCATAAACCTTGTCCTTTGGAACACGTATTGTCTGCCCGTTATCTTCTAACTTATAAGGCACCTTCTGGCCTGTAAGATGGTCAACAACCTTCGATGCATCTTCAGGGGCAAGGTTGGTATATAATGCCGAATAGCTGGGCTCATTGAATACAAAAACAATAAAGCCCAGCAGCACCAGTGTCAAAACCACTACAATGCCAATCACCATCCGCTGCTGCAGCGAAAGCTTGTTGAATATGCCAAAAACAGCTTCGAGAGAACCCTTTTTTGTATCCACTAAATCTGAATCCTGGTTAATTCTTTATACATATCAACTGTTTTATTCCTTATCTCCATTAATAACTCCAGACTTGTCTTTGCTTTTTCACCTGCAATCATTACATCATGGAGTTCTACTTCTTTGCCTTCAGCCATATCCTGAACCATTTTATTTGCATTTATCTGGTCCTGATTTGTCTCGCTGATAATTGAAGTAAGCATTTCCCCGAACTGGGATCCATCTTTTTTCTCAGTTTCTTTGAGACGGGGGATTTCCTTAAATATGTTTTGAATGCCGCCAATATTCATTTTCAACCTCTTCTGTCAAATAATGAGCCTACTGCAACACCAGACATTTTACCTGTCTTCTGATAAAAATGATAATCAACTATCTCTCCCTTGTTTTCAGGATAAAGATTTATAAAAAAATTCTTCTCGTCATTGCTTATTCCCTCTGCAGATGCTGCTGAGGTCTGAGCGGCTTGACTAACAGCAGGCTTTGAGTTTATCTGCACTGCAGTCTTTATATTCGAAGTTGTATTTACCTGCGAGGTCTGTGCAGCCTTTGTTGTCTGACTGACCTGTGGAGTTTGTTTTACCTGACTGGCCTGTTTTACCTGATTCAGGTAGCCGGGACCATAATTACCAACTGTATTTGAAGTGATTTTCATTTTTTATATCTCCATCGCATCTTTTGCCATTTGCTTTGATGAGTTAAGAGCCGTAAGATTTGACTCATAACTCCTGGTTGCCGCAATCATATCAACCATCTCTGTTACAACGTTTACATTTGGCATATGCACGTATCCATCTTTATCTGCATCCGGATGCTCAGGCATATAGACTGCATCACCTTCTTTGGTGTCTTTAACTTCTGTTCCGTTTAATCCAATTGCTCCGCCAGACTGATTATTAGACTGAGCCTGTGGAGTCATTGCTATGTGCGAGGGTTCTGTAATGGCCATCTGCAAAGTCTGATTCTGAATTTCCAGATTCTTTGAGAACGGAAGATTTTCCTGCTTTACAACAAGAAACTTTCTTTGATATGGCCCGCCGTCTTCTGTCCTTGTGGTAGTTGAATTTGCAAGGTTTTCTGAGATCAGATTCATCCTTTTACGCTGCAGACTTAATCCGGCAGCGCTCATCTTTATCCCGAAGAAATTATTGCTGATTTTCATCTTCCGGCTCCGCTTTTTATCACGTTCTGTATTCCCTTGTAATAATCACCCATTTTTTTTGCGGCAAATTTGAACTTTAATGTGTTTTCTGCCATCTCGGCCATCTCTGTATCGATATCAACATTATTTATTCCCGAGTTCTTATCCCTGCTGGTATCTTCAACTATTTCAAATGGACTCCCAGGTTCTGTACCATCACCAAGCGGTATGTGCTTGCTGTTGGTGGTCTTAAGGACTGATATGTTCTCATTTAATATGTCCTTGAACTTTATATCTTCCCTGTTATAGCCCTCGGTACCGATATTTGCTATATTTTTGCTTAATACCTTCTGTTTCTGCGTACAGAATTCTAGCATTCTTTGAAGTGAATTTTCTACAGACCCTGCCATATTTTTACATTCTTTTTTGGAATTTTGGGTATTAGGGGCAAAAGTAATGCCAAGGTACTTACATCTATATTTGAGCAAAATTAAAGTTAGGGCATTTTTTTATGGCTAAATTTGTGCACATGCCAATTATTGCTCATTGAACCGAACTAAAAATTCATTATCTGGTTGGCATCAATGAATAATTCTAAATTATTTTAAAATAATTTATTTCTTTTTAAGGTTTTCTTGACAAATTAGTTTAAATGTACTAAGTTAACTCCCAATATTTATAAGCACTTATCTCTTCATATCATTCTCATATTGTTTATGTTCTGATTTTTCCGGGCTCTCAGGTTTCAGTATTAGATTCTCTGAACTCTTCATAACTTATTTCAAGGCCGGACGAGGGGCATATTATGGAAATTTTACTGGTTGAAGACAATTATAGTGATATTTTCCTGTTCAAAATGTTTTTGGAAGATATTGAAAGATCTGTCAAACTGAGAGTAATTAGAGATGGGGCTTCTGTTACCGGATACCTGGTTAACACTGCAATCAAGGAAAACCATAATCTGCCCGACCTGATAGTTCTGGACCTGAACCTGCCTAATGAAAATGGATTTGAAATACTGTCAGAAATCAAATCAAATCCGCTTCTGCGTGATTTGAATGTGCTGATCTTTACTACTTCTGCTGAAATTGAGGATAAGCTTTATGCCATGAAGCTTGGAGCAATGAACTTTCTTACAAAGCCCTGTGATATTAATGAATTCGAAAAAGCAATGCAGATTATATATTATTCTGTGTTTAATGATAACAGAAGGATCATGCAGCAGTAGTCTTTCATTCAGTAACAGTTCTTTTCAGACGAACTCTCTCTGAAACTGATTAACCTTCTTTTACAGCTGCAGGATCCCCCTGCTGGAAACTTACTTTTCTTTAGTCCCGGTTTCCGCTTCCGGCTTTCAAACTTTTTCTATTTCGAGCCTGAAAATTCTTTGGCCTGCTTTCCTTCTGACTCTAGTGCGGAAAGATAAAACGCCAGACTTGCTGTACCATCCATGGTAGGTTCATTTGTTGAGTAATCGCCATAATCGTCATGATAAACAGCAAAACCAGACTGGAACTTCTCGTATTCATCACCATTTACTATCTTAAGTCCTTCGAGATACTTAAATATTGATCCATATATAGGACCGTCTACCAGTCCGCCTGAGATCTTAAACTGTTTTTTTGCCCAGAGTGACGAATGTGGATCTGTCGGTGAATCTCCGTTTTCCGGAAGATCGATTATCATGCTTGTGCCCCATGGATTGCAGCCAAACAGCCAGTCGCGAAGAGCAGCTTCCATTTCCGCATACTTTTTATCGCCCGAGATCTGAGCATACAGTTTTGCCTGAGTTAAAATTGCACTAACAAGATTATTTGAGCACCAAATAAATGGTACCCCGTTCAGAAACGGATTGTCTTTACCTCTCTGCATTACATTTTCGAGTCCTTTTTTCATAAAAGGCAGAAACCGTGCTGAAGCCTTAAGGTCACTGCTTTTGGCCAGGTAATAGTGCCCCAGATTAACAAATGGATACCATTCGTAGTGACTTGCCGTATCAGCCCCCATCCATGGCGTTACAGGCTCAAGTGAGCCGAACTGAACTGCATCTTTTAAGTACTGTGTTTCACCTGAATTAATAAATAGCTGAGCTGCTGCCAGTTCCATATCATCCACATAATTTTCTTCTTCATAAAAGTAGGGAGATATGACACACGCTGTCTGGCATACACCAGGATACTTTTTACCGAAGTTATAGGCTGAAACTGCTTTCTTTGCAATTTTTTCAGAGAACTCAGGGTAATATTTCTTTAATAAGACAGAACCTAAAGCGAAGGCTGAAGAGAATTTCCCGGCAGTTGAGGCTACTCCGGTTGTCCTGTTTTTATATTTTCTTAATCCCTGTACCTGTCCGGTAACAAAATAAACCGGGCGCTCCAGGCCTTTTCCGTAGTTTGTTGAGTCCAATGTCGGCAGCCTGAAGCCTAACGAATGATCACGGTCGTCTGCTATCTGGTTAAACATTACTTCATCCTTTGGATTCATTTTATCTAACCAGTCAAGCCCCCACTTTGCCTCATCTAAAATATCTGGTATACCATTCTGACCCGGGTTTCCATCTTTATCATAATTATCAGCAAATGCTAAGGGGTTTTGCTGATATGCAAAAAGCAGCTGATAGACAGCATTTGCTGAAGTCGTTACATACTGCAGGTAATCTGTTGCATCGTGCCATCCGCCTGTCACATCAATATGCTGAAGGCTGAGTTCAGGATGATCAACAATAAAACCATCGTGAGTGTGGCATGAGTCTTTTAAGAAAGGATTATAACCGCACTGCTGCTGCCGCATATATTTAAGAAGAAAATCTGCTGTCCCGTCATAAACATTGTTTCCAATCGGGAAAACAGACGACTTTATATCTCCGGTTTTTATGAAGTAACTTCCCTTCTTTTCAAAGTCAGAAAAAACAAGGCGGTAGGAGTTCTTAAAATTTCCAAATTTCCCAAATGCTTCGACTTTCCTGCCTTTCCATACAACCTTGCCTGTCGAAGCATCACAAATATCAAATGTCTTTATGCTGTTAAGATCATTTGAGATCAGTACTGCTGCCTTAATGGATTTTTCAAGGTAACCAAGCTGGTTTATCCTGATCCATCCTTCTACTGCATGTAATTGCACAGAGAGTAAAACAAAAAAATGTAATAACAAAATTTTAAAAGCTTTCATTACTTCCCCTGTAATTATATTTTAATTTAACTGTAAATATAAGCATGTCGCTTAAAAAAACATGATTACTGAATAAAGGTAACCTTTTATATATTTTTATGTCTAAACATAGATGGTCTTTAACTAAGCACTAATACTAAACAGTTGCTCCTTAATTGTCTACCTGGATCCAACATATAAAAAAGGGGCTGTGAAAACTCCACAACCCCTCTTAAAAGATTTACATTTATTTTAATAGCTTACGCCAACAGAAATATGATGCACTCCGCCAAAAAGTCCAAAAGCCTGATAGCCATAATCTATCCTGAATGGGATTCCGGAAATTTCCTGCCTTACACCAGCCCCTGCAGTCCATCCGCGCTCATCATAGTTTGTCATATAACCGGCTCTTATTGTAAATGCATTCAGATAACTGTATTCCATTCCATATTTCATCTTCTCGCCATGATCCCTTGGATGCCTTGATTCAACACTTACTATGAAGTTTGATGACTTATCCTGAAGATCTAAGAATCCTAATGGCTCAACTGTAGCACCAAAGCTTACTGCAAAAGGCATAGGGAATGCTTCGTTTTCATACTGAAATTCCCTTGAAATATTCTGCAGTGATGCTGCAAATCTGATTCCATTATAGTGGAAATCATAGACAGCACCCACGTCAACTGCAATAGGAAGATCTAAATTACTTGAGCTGTATTTTTTACTTGCAAGCTTCAGCGTTGAATCTGTTAATGTGCTTCCTGCTGTAGAAACCCATGCATCGCCTAACTCCTGCTTAACATACTTTATATGAATACCATAAGAGAATCGGTCGGTTATCTTCTGTGAAAAAGCAAGACCAAAGGCCATTGCTGTCGGCGAAAAATCACCTGTCTCTACATATCCCTGAGAGTTAGAGGATCTGTAGGTCCCGTGAAAAGTTCCATAATCCATTGCCAGCAAGCTGAAACCAAGTACACCAAAGTCACCCAGTTTTACTGTTGCCGCAGCTGCATTATAATTAATATCTGCAATAAACTTTGTGTGGTTTAATGAAATGTCAACACTGTTCTGTATTTCGCCAATTAAGGCCGGATTCCAGAAGATACCATTTGAATTTACAGTGCTGATTATTCCCACACTGCCGCGTCCGATAACTTCTGCTGAAACAGGATTTTCCAGAAAGCGAAATCCTGCCTGAGCTTTCTTTGTGATCTGGGCATTTATGCTCCCAAAGCAGATCAGCCCTGTTAGCAAGCACAATTTTATATATTTTTTAATTAACATCTAAACCTCCATTGTATCCGTTAAACATTTTTGAGGATTTTGCTCTGCTCAGAGTTAACGAACAATTATAAATTTTTCAAATTGGTTATCAAGCTGCTTTCCGTTAATATCCTGACATTCTGTAACTGCCAGAATATAGATACCGCTGCTGACATACTGATTTTCATCTGTTCTTTGATTCCATTCGTCATCTGCTGTTCCATAATGATCTATTGTTTTAACCAGATCACCCGTCTCGGTAAAAATCCTGAGCTTGCATTTTACCGGGAGGTTAAAGAAAGATATTTTATCTGCATTACCTGAGGCTAATGCTTTTCCCATTGCACTTGTTGCAGGATTTGGCACTATCCTTACCAGACCGGTCTGATCCAGACCAGGTTTAACGGAATTTACTTTCATATAAGTCTGGTTCAAATATCTTGCACTCTCAAGCTTCTGATTTGGAATAATATCATAACTTCCCTGTGAACCGTTGTCAACTGCAGTTACTGCATAGTAGTAATCAACTCCTCTTTCAACTGATGTATCTACATAAGTTGTTACCGATTTGTCACGAGTCTCGAAAACCCTTTCCCATACTGCACCGCTTTTTTGATCGTTTGGATCATTTGTCAGGTAAGCTCCGCGCTTGCGGTAAACTCTCCATGCATACCAGTCATCAACACCTGTAACAGCAACATAGAAATATGAAGGCTCCGGATAAGACCACTTTACAAATATACGGTCCGGACCCTGGTTAACATCAATATCCGGTGCTGGAGGCGCAGCAGGTACAGGTAAGCCCTGGCTTAAACGGCTCCACGCCCAGTTTGCTCTGTCAAGCGTCTTTGCAAGTGAATCTCTGCCTTTTAAAACCCATGCATCTTTCTCAGCATCGGTAATTTTCTTATCCATCCATGCCTTTCCAATTGAATCTGCTGCTTTCCAGCCTATGCCGCCAACACCAACAGCATAAACAAATGTAAGTGAATCATAACGCCCTGTCTTTGAGTCCTTTGTCAGTTCGTATGGACCAACTGTTATAAAACGCATCGGACCTTTTTCCAGTGCAGGAGGATTTACAGGGAAATGTCCATAGGCATCGTCACCTCTGTATCTTAACTTAAGACCAACGTCCCTGCGTCCCCAGAGATCATTGGCTATACCGGCATGCGGCAGTGAATATGGCTGTGACTTGTCATCAATTTTCTGTGATGCTGATTTATCAGCATATAACAATGTATATCCTGGAACCTGTGTTGAATACAGATGCCCCGTTAGTCTGTCCGGATCTCCCATATCATCAACCGACCCGTTTGCAAACTTAACTACACCAATTTTACTATAGTCATAATAATATGCTATATATAGTGAATCACGGTTTACACCAGGCATGTTTGACTTGATCTTCATCCAGAAATCCATATCGTCTTCACCTTCAAAACTATAACCGCCTAAAGCACTGCGCTCACCTGCCTTTGAAGGCCCGAAGCTGAATGCTATCGGCCACCAGAATCTTATGGTCTGATCAGGCAGTGTGTCTTTTGAAGTCTGAGCATCCTTTGGTATCTTTACCTCTCCGGTAAATTTATGGGTTGCCTTCCAGATAAAATAATCTGCGTGATCAGGATTGCTGAAACCAAAGATCTCAACATGGCTTCTTATACCGAACTGATTTAATACATCTTCAAATTCAATCTTCATGTCTGTCTTAAGATTTGGATCAACTTTCCACTTATATGGTGAATTGATCTGTGCACCATTTATTACAATGTTCGGCGGCCTGTAGCGCCTTGTCTCCATTCCCCAGTCTGTTTTACCAGGATTTGTAAGAGCATCGCCGCGTGTAAAAAATACTTTTGTGGCACCATTTTCATCCTTTATACCCTTTTCATCTAAGGTCAATGGGTTAAAGATCTGATAGAGCATGTTTGACTGCCATTCATCCTGCGGCCAGTAGAACAATGTTGT
The DNA here is from genome assembly GCA_050262615.1 of Bacillota bacterium. Lineage (GTDB taxonomy): Bacteria > Bacteroidota > Ignavibacteria > Ignavibacteriales > SURF-24 > JAUZPB01. The sequence continues at coordinate 1,215 of JBLNEL010000027.1, read as the reverse complement.
CTTGTCCCTGGCCTCACCTGCAAGATTCCAGCTGAATTGTGACTGCATACCGCCATCACCCATCTGCTTGTCCATCTTCAGCGAGAAATTGCCAATATTGTATAACATCGGCGGAGGATTATATTTGCGCTGCGACATTATAAACGAAAAAGGCAGCAGCATTAATAAGATCATTACTAATTTTTTATTTTTCATGTTTTGTCCTCAACTATTAAACTTTTTCTTTTTGTGTGTCATTATTAAGGAATAATCCTATGACTTAAAAATTCAGACGAACACCCAGAGTAATTAACCTTGGATTAAGGAATACGGGAGCTTCATACCAGCCTGTCTTAATGTGCCCATCATCTGATTTATACTGTCCCCATTTGTCATCGCCGCCTTTATCCGGTGTCTTTAATGAATTCTTGTATTCACTGTATTGTGTCTGTGTCATATTACCAACTGAGAGCCACTTGTTGTTGGTAAGGTTCTTTATAGTAAGAACAAATTCAACACTGCCGAAATCAGTGTTAAATGCTTTTGATGCTCTGAAATCTATATTCCAGTAGTTAACTTCTTCTGCCCAGTGCTGCAGCTTTACATCCGGCTCCTCTGCGTTAAGAAGAATTCTTCCGCCTGCTCTCCATTCAAAGAAGAAATTGGTATATATGCTTCCTAACCAGTTGACCCCTGCAAATTCAGGTCCGAAATCACTTGGAGTATGAATGTTAAGATTTATATTTGCCCTCGGCTGCGGAATTGGAGTATAAAGATTTGCTTTTCTTTGCTCTTCTTTTGCCATAAGTCTGTTTTCATAGTATTTCTGAAGCCCTGACTGTCCTGAGCTCGAAACCATATAGTCATACATAGCATTGAATGAAACAAACCTGCCAAGAGGCTTCTCGAGACGAAGCTCAACGCCTCTGATATCTTTGTATGCATCAGGCAGATATTCAGAGACCTTAATGTCTTCATCATAACTGATATACTGCTTGCTTAAAGGACGGTTTGTAATATCTTTATAATAAGCTGTAACGTTAAAGATAAAATCATTTAATATCATCTGTTCATAACCGAATTCATAAGAAACTGTTCTTTCCATATCCAGATCAGGAGCCGGCACAGATACTCCGCCAAGGACAACATACGTATCATACATAAACTGTGTTCTCTGACGCTGATAAAAATGTCCATAGTTAAAGTACATCTTGCTTGCCTCTGTTATCGGGAATG
>JBLNEL010000026.1:0-9868 GCA_050262615.1 Bacillota bacterium | reverse complement strand
AGGAATCTTCTTTGATGATAATCATGAAAGACTGGCTCAGAACTACAGAAGTTCATTTATGCGGCTTGCAATTCATTACCTTTACAGTGAACAGAATAAAGAAATGGCATTACAATCACTTGACAGAATGCAGCAGATAATACCACGTGATGTAATAAAGATGCCATATGGACTCCTTTATGAAATAAGCAACATCTACTATGCTGCCGGCGGTATAAAACAATATGAGCCGCTTGCTCGTGAGATCGAGAAGGTCGCATTGAAACAGCTGGATACTAACCCTGGTGACGTAAACAGCTATTATAGTCCTTACAGGGTCTTAACAGATGTTTATGGTAATCTTAAAGAATATAAAAAAGCTGCTGATATTTGGGCACGCATACAGCAGATGTATCCGAATGATCCGACGGTTAAAAGTGAACTCGAAAAATACAGGGCACTGGCTTCCGGGGCGGCAAATCCGGCTGCACCAAAACAGTAATTCATTTAATTACTGACCAAACTTTGTTCGAAGCAGCATCCTTTAATCAGGATGCTGCTTTTTTTATTCCATGTAAGTTAAATAAGGGAATGAAAAATTAAATTTACTTGTTTATTTTAGTGACTTAAAAAACAAATAATCAAACAGACCCCAAAGAAGGTAAAGTATACTGCTAATGAAAATTCTCATTTTTGCCCTGTCCGGAATTGGTGATGCTCTTATGTTCACACCCTCGATAAAAATGCTGAGGAAGGCTTATCCTGATGCGCAGATCGATGCTCTTTGCATGTTCGGCGGAGTTAGGGATATATATAATAGAAATGAGAATCTTAATAATGTGCTATTTTATAATTTCATGAAAGAAGGTGCTTTTAAGTCACTTTTCTTTTTACTGAAACTTCGCGGGAAATATGATCTGACTGTAAATGTTTATCCTGCCAACAGGAAAGAATATAACATATTCAGTTTCTTAGTCGGAGCTCCTAAAAGAGCTGCTGTTGATTACCTGCGTATGAATAAGTCCAGTCTTTCTTTCTTAAATAATATCCGCATAACTGAAGATGATTCGCTTCACAATGTTGAGGAAAACCTTAAGCTTTGTGAAAAAATTACGGGGATGAGGTTTTTAGAAAAACCACCGCTGGAATTTCCCCTTCTCGATGAGGACATTCAGGCAGCTGATGATTTTCTTCGCCATAGCAATATATCAGCTGACGAACTGGTAATCGGGTTCCATCCCGGATGTGCAACGTTAAAAAACCATATTAAAAGAAGATGGGAACCGGAAAAATTCTCTGAACTTGCACGAAGACTGATCGAACAATCAAAAGCAAAGATACTCATATTTGGCGGACCGGAAGAAAATCAGCTAAAAGAAAATGTGAAAAATTCTATTGGATCCGATTCGGCTATGATCGTAAATAAAAAAAACCTTGCTCAATGTGCAGCAATAATGAAACGTTGCAGAATTTTTATTACAAACGACTCAAGTCTGATGCATGTAGCTTCTGCCCTGGGATTAAAGGTTATTGCAATTATTGGCCCTACAAATACAAATTATATTTATCCCTGGAACACTGATCATAAAATAGTTTCGCTGAATCTTGAATGCGCCCCTTGCTTCTTTTATTCTCCACGCCCTCTTATTTGCCGCCGGGAGGATGTAAAATTTAAATGCATAAGAGAGTTAAGTGTGGATATGGTATATAATACATCTGTTTCCGCCCTTAGAGAACTTAAGGGGAAATAGTTTTACTTAACTTTATTTTATTACCTGTACTGATCCTGCCTGCTGAATCTTACTTATACTGCTATATTAAAATCACTGTCTATAATTATTCTGCTTATCATCAACTCCCCTGTTATCCTGTTTATTTGACAATGATTTAATTATGATATAATTTCGGCTGTCAAATTATCTATTGCTCAGTTTTGGATAATAATTCAAAGAAAATACAGAGCAAGGGTTTCAAAAAAATACTGTTATTTCTCTGAGGAGCCATATGGAAAAATATACTGGCAAATACCGCTGGTTTGTTAAAGAAGATTTAAATGGTTTTTTCGGCTTAATGTTTGATAACGTAACTGTGCTTTCATTTCTTGCCGGAATCCTGATATTTGTATTCAGATATCCTGCTGAGATTGTCTACGGAAAAATGTTTCCCGGTACAGCTCTGGGTGTTCTGTTTGGTGATGTTGTTTACACAGTTATGGCATTTAACCTTTCTAAAAAGAAAAAGAGTTCAGATGTAACTGCCATGCCTTTAGGTCTCGATACACCATCTACAATTGGTATTGCTTTGACCGTTTTAGGCCCTGCTTTCATTTACTTAAAAGCAAAAGGCATGAATGAATATGATGCTGCAATGATGACCTGGTATATCGGAATGGCAACAATGATACTAATTGGCATTATAAAGCTTGTATTCTCATTTATCGGAGGCTGGGTCCAGAAAATCGTTCCTCAGGCCGGCTTATTAGGAAGCCTGGCAGGAATAGGCTTAGCTTTGATTGGCTTTGGTCCATTGGTCGATGTATTCGGATTACCGGTTGTTGGCGTGATCTCACTTGGACTTATCTTATACACTTTAGTTGCGAAAATTCACCTGCCGGGGAAATTTCCAGGCGTATTTGCTGCAGTTTTTATAGGCACAGTTATCTATTACATACTTGCTCCAATGGGTGTGTTTGGGACTAGTTTTGCTGCCCCGAAAGCAGAACTGCACTATGGATTCCCGCTGCCTACACTTGGGTTTGTAAATGGGATTTATGAAGCTCTTAAATATCTGCCTATTGCTTTTCCCTTTGCTATTCTTACTATTGTAGGCGGTATTAACGTAGCTGAAAGCGCCAGAGTGGCCGGAGATGACTATAAAACAAGAAACATTTTACTTACTGAAGCCATTTCAACATTGGTAGCCGGGTTATGCGGCGGCGTAGCACAGACAACTCCATATATTGGACAACCGGCATATAAAGCAATGGGCAGCCGTGCCGGTTATACACTTTTAACAGGTATATTTGTTGGTCTTGGCGGTATGCTCGGTTACGTTTCATTTATTGTTGAACTTATCCCGAGAGCTGTACTGGCTCCTATTTTAATTTTCGTGGCTCTTGATATTATGGCACAAGCCTTTAAGGCATGCCCTGAGGCTCATGCTCCGGCTGTTGTATTTTCTATATTCCCTACTATAGCAAGAATGGTTCAGATTAAACTCAGCAATCCTGATATCGTTCCAATTGCAAGGTTCAATGAACTGATCTCAACTGCAGGCCGAAGCCTGCCTGAAATGCTGATAATTGTTGCTCTGGGAAATGGTTTTATTCTAACCGGAATGCTATGGGGAGCTTTTATTGCTACTCTGGTCGATAAGAAATTAAAGCAGGCAGCAATCTATCTTTTGGTTTTAGCAGCATTAACATTTTTCGGGATTATTCACTCGGCTATTCCTGACGGCAATATGTACCTGCCGTGGACAATACCTCCACACTTAAGAGTAATTCCTTATCAGTTTACAGCGGCTTATATAATTCTTGCACTGATGATATTTGCCTTTTCGTATTCCAAAGAAAGCAAAGAAGAATTGGTAATTGCAGAATAAGTGATCAAATATAAATATTATCACAGTGTGAATAATTATTCCAGAGTAAGAAGATAAAAAAAGAGGACATATTTTTGTCCTCTTTTTTTTTATCCAATTTACTGCTCAGATATCTTTATTAGTTATCTATCCCGCCAATATTCATAAAATTAGTCGGGTTTACTGAAAGCTTTTTACTATATATTCAGCACAACTGGTAATATCTTCATAGTATTTTATTAATCCAGGCTTCCGTTTTTCTTTTTTTAACTGTTCCTCTACTGTTTCAATCACACCTTTCCACATTTTTCCATAACAGGCTGCCGGCTTTTCTTTCAGAATGTTCTTGTTCATAAATTCCCATACAGCTGACATTTCAAGTAAAGTGCCTGTCCCCCCCTGAAGAATAATATACGCATCTCCGGAATTTATCAGTTTTGTAATTCTTTCAAAAAGAGTATCACAGGCAATATGTTCTGAAATATATTTATTTTGCGTGCCGAACGCCCCCTTTAATGTTATACCAATCGCCCTTGAACCATTATCTGCAGCAGCCCTTGAAATTGCTTCCATAATACCTAAGTTTCCGCCGGTGCAAAGATCAAAATTATTTTTTGCCAGAATTACTCCCAGTTTATATGCATCATTATATTGTTCTTCACCATAAAGTGGAATTGAACTGCCGAATACAGTCACTGTCTTTCTCTTCATTTCTTGCCCTTAAAATTAAAATCTGAAATGCCATTAAGATCTGCTTTAAAATATATTCCTTTCGAAATTACCAATATAATTAATTCAGAAATTCCCAGGATATACCTATTTTGAAATTTCTTCCCGGCCTGAAGTAATTAGGGATAATATAATATCTGTTATCTAATATATTCTCATATGCCAGATATAAAATGGCTCTCTTCTGAATTTCACCAATCAATCTGAAATCAAGCTGAAGCGAAGGACTAACAGTATTCAGATTATTTAATGAACTGTTATCAGGCAGATTCACCGATCTCATCTGTCTTTCAAAATCATAATAGTATGAGTTCTGAGTGCCTGTATATTGAACATAAAACCCTGTCTTTAGATGAAGACTGGAATTAAATAAAGTATCCCTGTAATAAATACCCGTGCGCAAAACAAATTCGGGAAGAGCATATTTGACAAAATTTCCTCTGTCATTATAATAGTATGACATATTGGATTCTAAATATATGCGCCACAATCTGAAATTCAGGTTAGCAGCAATTCCCCAGTATTTGTTATTTAGGTACAATACTTCCTTAACATTAAAAGCCTTAGCAGACTCATCTGCATACATTATAGCTAAAGGATCATTTTTTATATCCCTGTAAAACACCGACAGACTGTTTCTTAAGCCTTCATAATTATACTGAACCCCGGCCTGAGCAAGACTTATGCTTTTATGGTCTATTCCGCTCTGCTTCAGAGCCATTGAACTTTCAACGGGATTTAACGGCTGCTTAAACTGAGACAAGCCTGCATAAAATTCAATTTTTGAATCATACTTGTATAAAACATCACCCCCAAATCCGGCATATGATTTCCCATCATAATTCAGATATTTAACGAAGACAGAAGGAACAAAGCTTGTGTCAAAAAGCTTCAGACTGGTTTGCGCTGTAAGAGAAAATGAGTGAATATTCCTGTTATCTTTAAGTATATTTTCTGCTTTAAGACTGTTTACTTCATAGTTCGAATTCAGGTCAAAGTTGAATAAGGATAAGTCAAACTTGTCGCGCAATGCTGCTCCATATACTTTCGACTGCTGACGTGGAAAAATATTATTTGTTCCTGTGAGACTGTCCCTTTGAAAAAGATAATATGCCTTTATATCAAGGTAATTTTTACTTAACGGACTGCCCAGTAGCTGAAGAACAGCATTATGCTCTGTGGTTCTTCTATGCCTTTTTGCAAAATATACATCTGCTACTTTTAAGTCCAGATTGTCTAAAGATCCCTGAGAACCTGCTCTTAAGCTATCCAGGTAATGCTGTGTAATACCACCATATAATCCGATATCTGACTTTACATAATTATAAGATCCAATAAGATTAAAGCTATTTGAAAGGAAATACTTTAATCTGAAATTCGCATTCCATAAGGAATAATCGCTGTTAAGTGGCTGTGGATCCTTAGGGTCGTTATATGTCTTATTGGTAATTTCAAAAGTAGTTGATATACGCCTGAACCAGTGAGAATTATAAATAAAATCCACCATTGCCTCTTCGTTCTGAGCCTGGTAATAGCGTACCCTTGAATATGGAGCACCTTTTTCTCTAAGAGAAAACTCCTCACGTGAAATAAAGTTTACTGCAGACTGATTATTAAAGGTTCCATACAAAAAACCCCTTGGCAGCGGAATAACTTCTACTGAATCAACAGATTCCGACTGAATATTGTTTAGATCAAGTGAATTTGTAAGCCGGTTATTAATAAAAAGCCCGTCTTTAAGAAAACTCAGTTCATTATAGCCCGCACCATATAAAGTTACTTCATGCGGCTGCCCCAGAGTCCCAAGATCCCGCGTAAAACTGAAGGCAGCAGGATCGAGCAATTGGCCGGTAAAGGCATAATCATTAAAGAGCATCTCCCTTTTTGAAACCGTATAGCTTAATCCTCTTACAGGTTCAAGAGGCACCTGATTACGGGGAATTATAATCCGGCTTAGTATCCGCGCAGAATCTTTAATTGAAAGTGAATCTTTAACTAAAAGTGAATCTTTTATTTTTAAAGTATCTTCAACACCTATGGTATCTGCCAGCTTCAGGGCAGAATCCTTACCTGCAAGAATAAAGCTGATATGCCCGCCTGTGAGTGAATCATTTATCCGGCAAAAGCATTTATGCATGGAGATAATGGACAGCAGCATTAATAATAGATATTTCATATAAAGGAAAAGAATGATCGCAATTGTTATTAACTTGTTAAAAATACTAATAAAAAGAAAAGCAGCAAAATAAAATATGCCTTATTCAACGGCAGAGAAACTACCGGATTATGTTTTCAGTACCATAAAACAAAGCTAAAACATTTTTGTAATGCATTTTTTGTTGAAAATATTGGACAAAATCGATGCAGCATAAGCAATAATAATTTACTTTAAATTAAAAAATATATATCTTGCGCAGGTATTTTATACAACAAAACAAAGGATACAAAATGGCACAAGCAAAACCAATGACAAAATCACAGATCATTGAACATCTTTCAAAGAAGACTGGTACAACAAAGAAATTAGCCGGCCAGTTTTTAGAAGAACTTGTTACACTTTCTTACAAAGAAGCCAAGAAATCATTTGTGTTCCCTGGATTAGGCAAATTAGCTATCGTTGCCCGTAAGAAAAGACAGGGAAGAAACCCCGCCACAGGCGAAGTTATAACAATACCAGCAAAGAAAGTTTTGAAATTCAGAGTAGCAAAAGCTGCTAAAGATGCTATTTTAGGTGCTAAGAAATAATGTATTTGTTTTGAAATAAAAAGTCCCGGTCACTTGTAAAATTGAGGCCGGGACTTTTTTTATTTTAAAGCGCTGTAGTCTATTTTTGAGAATTAGCAATAAGATTAAGTGCACTGCCGGCCTTAAACCATTCTATCTGTCCAAGATTAAAAGAATGAAGCAGTGTGCATTCCTCTGTTGAGCCGTCAGAATGCCTGATAAGAAGTTTCAGTGGTCTGTCAGGTGCAAATTCTGTCAGTCCAATTATGCTCAGTCTGTCATCTTCGCGAATCTTCTCATAATCAGCCGGATCGGCAAAGGTAAGCGGCAGCATACCCTGCTTTTTAAGGTTTGTTTCATGTATGCGTGCAAAGCTCTTAACAATAATAGCCTTGCCTCCAAGGAATCTGGGTTCCATTGCAGCATGTTCACGGCTGGAACCTTCACCATAGTTTTCATCACCTACAACAATCCACCCAATACCCCTTGCTTTATAGTCTCTTGCAACCTGAGGAACAGACTTATATTCACCTGTAAATACATTTTTAACCTCGCCAGGTTTATCGGTGTAAGCATTTATTGCACCAATAAACATGTTGTTGGATATGTTATCCAGGTGGCCGCGGAACCTTAACCATGGACCTGCCATTGAAATATGGTCAGTCGTACATTTGCCCTTGGCCTTTAGAAGAACAGGCAGGTCAGTAAAGTCCTTTCCATCCCATGCCTTAAAAGGTTCGAGAAGCTGCAGACGCTCGCTCTTGGGATCAACAATAACCTGCTGCTGCTCAGAGCCATCCTTTGCAGGAGCTATAAATCCCCTGTCCTCAGCGTAAAAGCCTTTAGGAGGCAGTTCATCTCCGCTGGGAGGATCAAGTTTAACTTTCTCCCCGTTTTTATTTATTAGCTCATCTGTTAACGGATTAAAGGTTAGTTTTCCTGAAATTGCAAGTGCTGTTACTAATTCAGGACTTGCAACAAAAGCCATAGTCTTTGCATTACCATCATTACGCTTTGCAAAATTCCTGTTAAATGAAGTAACTATTGTATTCCTTTCGCCATCCTGAATATCCATTCTTTTCCACATGCCTATGCAGGGACCGCATGCATTTGCCAGGACTAAGCCGCCGAATTCAGTTAAAGTGCCAAGCTGTCCGTCCCGCTCGATTGTAGAACGTACTAATTCTGAGCCAGGAGTGATAATATATTGGGAATTGGTCTTCAGCTGCTTATCAATTGCCTGACGGGCAATGCTGGCTGCACGGGTGATATCTTCATAACTTGAATTCGTACAGCTTCCAATCAATGCAGCACTTATATCCTCAGGATAACCCTTTTCCTTTACTATCTCTTTCATTTTAGAGACTGGCCAGGCAAGGTCCGGGGTAAATGGCCCATTTAAGTGCGGCTCCAATTCATCCAGATTAATTTCAACAATAGAATCATAGTACTTTTGTGGATTCTCAGAAACTTCCGCATCAGATTTAAAGAAACCAGCTATATTTTCTGCCATTTCAGCCAGATCATCTCTGTCTGTTACTCTTAAGTAATCTGCCATCCTTCGGTCAAATGGGAACACTGATGTAGTGGCACCCACTTCAGCTCCCATATTACAGATAGTAGCTTTGCCGGTACAGGAAATTGATTCTGTTCCCTCTCCAAAATATTCAATAATTGCCCCGGTGCCGCCTTTAACTGTGAGTATTCCGGCAAGCTTAAGAATTATATCTTTAGGAGCAGTCCAGCCATTAAGTCTGCCGGTAAGATGTACACCAATTATCTTGGGCCATTTTAATTCCCAGGGCATACCTGACATTACATCCACAGCATCAGCTCCTCCTACACCAATTGCGAGCATACATAATCCGCCGGCATTAGGAGTATGTGAGTCAGTTCCAATCATCAGGCCGCCAGGAAATGCATAGTTTTCAAGCACAACCTGATGAATAATTCCTGCCCCTGGCTTCCAGAACCCAATCCCATATTTTTTTGAGATACTTTCCAGAAATGTGTAGACTTCCTTATTTTCTTCTTTGGACCGCAGAAGATCATCTTCTGCTCCAACCATTGCCTGGATCAAATGGTCACAATGCACAGTAGTAGGAACAGCAGTTGTACGCCTTCCGGCGTGCATAAATTGAAGCAGTGCCATCTGAGCTGTCGCATCCTGCATAGCAACACGATCCGGAGCCAGTTCTACATAGTCCTTGCCTCTTTTAAATTCAACTGAAATGGGGTTAACTACATGTGCATATAATATCTTTTCGGTAAGCGTCATTGGTCTGCCGAGTACTTTTTTGACAGATTCTATTTTAGTCTTTATTTCCGAGTATACCTTTTTGATTGTTTCAATATCGGCTGTCATTTTTCCCTCTGTTAATTTTCTTTCAATATAAGGCAAAAACCATTAAGTATAAAGTATAAATAACATAGGGGAATGAAATTTCTGATGGGCATGGAATTTATCAATGCAAATTATAAATGATATGTAATTTCTGAAGAAGAATGATAATTCTTCGGTAATTCGGGCAGGTGACCAAGGTCATTCAGCAAGTTACCTTGCAAAATGACCTTACCTTAAAACTATTTTTCGAATAGTCCCCTTTCCACAAGTTCACAAATAATATGGGCTATCGTAATATGGCCCTCCTGAATCCTTTGAGTATTGGCAGAAGGAATAATAACCGGCAGATCTACAATATTCTTTAATTTTCCGCCCGTGCCCCCCAGGAATCCTATTACCTTCATGCCTTTTTCTTTTGCTTTTTCTGCAGCTTTTATAATATTAGGTGAATTGCCGCTTGTTGAAATTGCTAGCAGACAATCTTCATTACTGCCTAAGCCTTCAATAAGT
>JBLNEL010000025.1:0-15791 GCA_050262615.1 Bacillota bacterium | reverse complement strand
AAATTTGATATTTCTTTCAACTGATGTTAAAATTTTCATACCCAAACCTAGTGTTGATTTCCAAAGTAATCATATTTCATGAAAAAAACTAGATTGATCTGCTAACTTAGAAGACTATTGCTCTGATTTATTTTGGCTTAATCTCCTTTACGTTAAAATAATCTCTCCCGTAGAACACTTATTTTAGTTTGTTTATTGAATTTATAGTCCGATTTCAATATTATTTGAAATAGATTTTAATATTACTAAAAAATTCCGAGGCTGTTATGTTCGATCCTAATTACAAGTTTACCTGTGTAGACAGATTCCTCAGATATGTTAAATACGACACCCAGTCTGATGAGGATTCAAATACGTTTCCAAGCTCAGCTAAACAACTCGTATTGTTAAAAGATCTCGCTAAAGAGTTAAAAGAACTGGGACTCTCAGATGCACATGTAGATGAATACGGCTATGTGATAGCCACTCTACCTTCAAACATTGAGAAAGATGTGCCGGTTATTGGCTTTATTGCCCATGTCGATACATCTCCGGCAGTTACAGGCCTGAATGTTAACCCTGTCATACACAAAAATTACCAGGGCGGTGATATTGTCCTTCCTAAGGATAATAGCAAGATTATTGAAGTTGAAAAAAATCCCGACCTTAAGAACATGAAAGGATTTGATATTATAACAACCGACGGAACAACTCTTCTCGGAGCTGACAATAAAGCCGGCGTGGCTGAAATTGTAGATGCCGTAAACTATTTCCTGACTCACCCTGAAGAAAAACATGGAACAATTAAAATATGCTTTACTCCGGATGAAGAAGTGGGACGAGGCACAGAAAAGTTCAACGTCGAAAAATTCGGCGCTAAATACGCTTATACCGTCGATGGCTCTTCAAGAGGTGAAGTGGAAGTTGAAACTTTCTCAGCAGATGCTGTAGTTGTTAAGTTTACCGGAAAGAATATTCATCCCGGTTATGCAAAGGGAAAGATGGTAAACTCAATGAAAATTGCAGCACGATTTATTGAAAGTCTGCCAAAAGATAAACTCTCGCCTGAAACAACAGAAAAAAGAGAAGGTTTTGTCCACGTTACTTCAATTAATGGAAATGAAGAATTTACTACAGTAAAGTTTATCATAAGAGATTTCATTACAGAAAAATTAAAAGAATATGAAGACCTGCTTAAAGACCTGGCACAGAAAGCTGTAGAAGCATTCCCGGGTTCAAAAATGGATTTTGAAGTTATTGAACAGTACCGAAATATGAAGTATGTGCTCGATAAACACCCTCAGGTAGCCGAATTTGCAATCGAAGCCTTAAATAGACTTAATGTTGAACCTATTCTTTCTCCAATCCGCGGCGGTACAGATGGTTCAAGACTTTCTTACATGGGATTGCCAACACCTAATATATTTGCCGGCGAACATAGTTTCCATAGCCAGCTTGAATGGGTTGCTATTCAGGATATGGAAATGTCAGTAAAAAATATCGTTACAATTTCCCAGGTGTGGGCTGAAAAGTCCTGAATAATTTAAATTTTCGTCCATCGCTTTAGAAAGATGCATTGTCAATATCAGCTTAAAATGCAGAGATACAGAGCGATGGACGAAATCGTTTTAACATATAAATGATTTTGAAATAAATAGCGGGTATATGACTCAGCCTCTTAAGAAAGCTACCTCACTAGCACTTGCTGCAAATGTGTTTCTGTTTGTTATTAAACTTACTGTCGGAATTATTTCGAATTCCATTACTATGATCTCTGAAGCTGTCAACTCTTCGACCGATATTATTTCATCACTGGCTATTAAATACAGCGTGCGTATTTCCGTAATGAAACCCGATGATAAACATCAGTTCGGCCATGCAGCTGCCCAGCCTATTGCAACTTTTATTGTTGCTGTGTTTGCAGGTGTGCTTGGACTAAACATCATTCAGGAATCAATAAAAAGAATCATTACACCAGCTGATATTAATATTAACCTATACGTCTATATTGTCCTTGGCATTACAATAGCCTCAAAAATTGCGATGAACCGCTACCAGGTTTATATCGGCAGAAAATATAATAGCCCTGCCATTCGCGCTCAGTCAGTCGATAGCATAAACGATGTGCTTGCCTCCTCAATTGCCCTGCTGGGCGTCCTGGGTGTTCAGGCTGGCTATCCAAGAATTGACGGCGTCGGCGGACTCCTGGTTGCAATCTTTATTCTGCGCTCAGGATGGGAAATTGCAAAAGAAAATATTGACTACCTGATGGGCCGCGCTGCAGATGAAAACCTTATAATGGAAATTGCATCAAGAGCACTTAAGGTTAAGGGAGTAGAAGGCCTGAACGACTTGCGTTCACACTATGTGGGGGATAAGTTTCATATTGAAATTCATATTGAAGTAGATAAATCGGTAAGCACAAAAGATTCTCACGATATTGGCAAAGACGTTCAGCATGCAATCGAGGGATTGCCTGAAGTGCAGAAGGTTTTTGTTCACATCGACCCTGTCTGAATTCCAGAGCTCCGGATTTGGAGCTTGCCATTTGAGATATGAAATTTAAACCTCTGTCTGATTTTGGCTTTAATTTTTTTATTCTTTGAATTTGTTTAGGATTTAGAGTTTAGGATTTAGAGTTTAGGATTTAGAATTTTATTTAAGGGAGTATTTATGAAGTTTTTAATTTCGCTTTTCCTGTTTTTAATTACTGCCTCTTTATATTCACAGAATGTTTCTGTTCCCGATTATTACAGGCAGGATAAAGATCTTACTGCGAAACTTAGTGAAATAATTAAATCCGAAGGCCTCGACAGCTCGTTTGATGTTGGCGAAGACGGCAAAGAAGAGATCTCATTTGCTGTTATTGATCTTAACGGCAATCAGCCAAAGCTTGGCGGAGTAAACATGGATAATTTTATTTATCCGGCCAGTGTTTATAAAATGTATGTCGCCGCACAAATACTTGCTCAGGTAAGCAGCGGGCAGAAATCTTTGTTTGCACCTTATATCGCTAAGTCGCCAAATGTAGTTGACAGATCAAAGGAAATTAAAACCGACCCGCGCCCTTTGCTTGCCGACGGCGATACGGTAAATATTAACTACCTGCTTGACCTGATGATAACCCGCAGCGATAACTCAGCTGCAAATTGCCTTATTGATATTGCGAATAGAAAAAATATAAACGAAATGATGTTAACTTACGGCTGGAAGGGTAGCGAAGTTACTCGAAAATTCCTTAAAAGAAAATTCGAAGACCCCGGATATGAGTCTGTACCCGGCACAATGACTTGCGCACTTCACGCAGCTGATTACATGTATAAGGTATATAAAGATCAGATGATAAATCCTTGGGTCAGTATGCAGCTTAAAAGCTTCTTCGGCCGCCAGCTCGATAAATCAAAAGCTGCTTCAGGCTTGCCTGCGAATGTTATGTATTATAATAAAACAGGCTGGTTCAGCTATTGGACAAATGACGTAGGTATAGTTGACGATGGCTCTACAAAATACATTTTTTCACTTTTTATGCCGCTTGAAGAAGATATTGCATTGCCAAAATTTAAATCTATCTCGGAAAAGGTTTATCAGCTGATGAAAACCAGGCGCGGGCAATCAGCATCTAAATAGGATCAGTAACAATTATGATCCGCTTCCTGATAGGATCAGCACCCGAAAATAGTAATCTTATTCTTAAATACACAAAAGGCCCCGTATAACGGGGCCTTCTACATACCTGTCTGACCATTATTAATATTATTAAGCACAAATAACACTCAATAACTCTCCATTAATTCACACCTTGAAAAATTTGTCATTTCTTTTTCATTGAAATAGTTAAGGAGATTGAAAGAATAAACAATAAGGAAAGGAGTAAATATGCAAAGGTACAAATGGTTATTGATTTCCATTCTCTTACCTACACTTATTTACGCACAGGCGCATAATAATGCCATAAATGATTCGGCAGCCGATATTGTGCCAAACGCAGGACACTATGTTGTGGCCCTGATAGCTGGAGTTATACTGGCTGTTGCATTTCAGCTTATATTGACAAACCTCTCGGTAGCAGCCGGACTAAATGTACTTAGTACTGCAACCGCCTCGACTCATAACCGCGGGAAAAACAGAGTCGTCCACCACAACACTTCAAAAGATAATGACAGTCAAGACAACACAGTCGGAGAAACAGCACGCACAATAAGCAGCGCATTTGGCATTTGGACAATGGTTACAGCCAGTATAGCCTTGTTCTTTGCAGCCTGGCTTGCCGGTGAACTGAGTCTTACATCAAATCCTATGGTTGGAGCAGTCATCGGACTTGTAATTTGGGGATTATTCTATGTTGTAATGATGACAATTGAAGTAAATGCTATCTCATCACTTGTTGGCTCACTAGTCAGAATGGCGGCTACAGGACTCAGAAGCGCCTACAATATGACCTCTTCTGTCTTTGCAAAATCAGAGGAAGAGAAAATGGCCGATACTGCAGCAAAGGTAGTAGGAGCTGTGCGCGAAGAGCTGTTTGGTGATATTGATGCTGATGATGTTAAAGATCAGATTCAGAAATATGTCAGCCAGTTAAAACCTCAGAAAATTGACCCTCATCAGATAGCTATGGAATTCGCTAAACTGCTCGATGAAACAGAAATCAGAGCAATTGCTGCACATAACGGTCCGTTTTTGGATAATGATACTATAATTGCAACTCTGAGAACACACGGATATGGGGATAGTAACGCAAAATCAATCGCAAACGGTATAAACACTGCCTTCAGCAAATTTAAGGAAGAATCATCTACTAACAAGGATAACGTTTCCAAGGTAACCGATACTGCAATGCGCGTGGCCGGTATGTCACCTGAAGAGGCTTCTCATGCCAGAATGCAGATTGAAAATTACCTGCGCAGTACAGGTAAAGATGAACTAAACCCTGAAGCTATTAAACGTGACCTTGAAAGGCTTGCTTCAGATCCTAAAGGTGCTGCAAGTTCACTTAAGGAAAGATTTTCAAGTATAGATAAACCAACAATTGCCTCAATTATTGCCCAGAGACAGGATATCAGCCAGCAGGAGGCAGAAAAGATTGTGGATCAGGTATATAATGTCATTACACAGCTCACCAGTGCAAAAGACGGCGCTGTCGGCAGCCTGATCTCAACTAAGAACAGTGTAATTGAAAAACTGCGCAACTATATGAACTCCCTCGGCCGCCCTGAACTTGAATACGATGGCGTAACTCATGATATTCAGCGCTTATTCCATGACCCGAAGGCTGGTGCAGATGCTTTGATGAGAAGACTCAAAGCTGTTGACCGCGATACAATAAAGTCAATACTTGCCTCACGAAGAGATATCTCTGAGGAAGACGCTGAAAGAATAATCAGCAAAATAGAAGGTGCAAGAGATAATGTTATGATGAAAGTAGAACAGATGCAGTCAGAAGTTAAAAGACGATTGAACGAAGCAAAAGAAGAAGCCATCCATCAGGCCGATGAGGTCCGTAAAACAGCTTCAACTGCTGCCTGGTGGGCTTTTGGTACTGCAGTCGTCTCAGGTGTCTGTGCCGCACTTGGCGGATTTATGTCTTCAAAGACATTCTTTTAATTATTTCAAGGATAACTGTTTCAAGGATAATTATTTCAAATCTCTTCATTTCTGTATTTACTCCCCCTTGCCCAAAAAAACAAGGGGGAGATAATATACAGGCATAATTAAACTTCAGAAATTTTAACGCATAAACTTAGTTCAATGAAAAATCTGCAGTATAAACCCCGCCTGAACGTAGACGGAAATCTTCCAATAGTTCAGCAAGTGACTCTGCATTCATACCATATACATCAGGAAGAACTTCTACCTTCCCGATCAGATTCTCAACATTTATATAATTTCTGTTCTTCTTTGTTTTGTTAATATAGGAATATACAACTATATCCTTGTTCGATCTTTTTGCTGATGCAAAACTCTCAACCTCATGCCATGCAATTTTTACAGTCTGAAACATACTTCTTATGGTAAAACCATATTTGTCCAGTTTTAAATACGACTGGTTTGGAAGCATTGGAATTAATGATGCAATTGCTGCAAAACTGAACACCCCTGCAATCATCCATCCGATTGTGGAATCTTTGTAAATACCCATTCCAATACCAAAAGCTGTGCAGACTAAAGAACTTACAAATGACTGAAAATACTTTGATTTCTCAGACTTCAGAATTACTATTTTATTAAAATTCATGCTTTCCTCCTTTATAATTCTATTTCCCTGGAATTGTATACCGCTCTCAATCCCGGTTATTTTTAATACTTTTTTAGACCTTAAGCCGAAGTAAAACAGGAGTGTTAAGAAAAAAGTGAAGAGATAAACTTAAAAAGCGCACATAACCGAAAAAGAAAACACCCGCACTTACACATACAATAGATCCTGTATTCCGACAACCCGCCCATCAGAACAAAAATTAAAGTGCAATTATAATGTTTTCTTTTTTAAAAAGAAGTGGAAAAGAAGGGGAAAAATATGGTAATACTATTGCGCATTGATATGCCTATTATATGGCTATAGCTAAAATTAATTAATTGCCGTGAAAGGTCATTTTTCTGTACTATAATTTGGTGTTTTCATATATTTAAGTAAATAACATTTTAATTAATGATATTTATTTGAAAAAGCTGATAAAAGAATTTGAATTAATGATTTTTGATTACAATGAGCCTTTAGGTTAAATGAGCATCAGAATACTTCACACAGCAGATATACATATTGGTTTGAAATTTTCAGGTAGAGACTATCCATCAGACCTGAAAGCAAAGCTTGTGGCTGAACCTTTTAATACACTGCAGAGAATGGTTGATATTGCCAATTTAAGGAAATGCGATATTATGGTAATTGCAGGCGATATGTTCGACCGAACCTCAATTTCTAAGACTGAGATCAGAAGATCAGCCGAAATATTAAGCAGTTTTCTTGGCTCATCAGTCGTTGTACTGCCTGGAAATCACGATTTTTTTGAAGAGAGCGCTGAGTCTCTCTGGAAAATTTTCAGTGAACATTTAAGCGAACACCTGCTTATACTGCTTGATAAAACTACCCCTCGCGAGGTTGAAATAAATGAGTTACCTGTAGTCTTCTACCCCGGCCCTTGCCGCACAAAACATTCTTCGGAAAATATGATATCCTGGATAAGGGAAGTAAAAAAAAATAAGTCGGCACTCCATATAGGTGTAGCTCACGGCAGTGTCGAAGGCCTTTCACCTGATATGGAAAAAAACTATTTCCCAATGACCCATCTTCAGATGAGGGAAAGCGGAGTTGATTTCTGGCTTTTAGGACATACACATATACGTTATCCTGAAAAAAACGGTACGATTAACCCTTTGTTCTTTATGCCTTCAACTCCTTGCCCCGACGGATTTGACTGCTTGCATGATGGATATGCATGGATTATTGAAGTAAATGCAGATAAGTCGCTATCTTATGAGTCGGTAAAAACCGGCTATTATTTATTTAAGAGCTGGGAAAGAGATGTTCATTCGGTAATTGATATCGAAAAGATCAGACAGGATATTGAACGCCTAAGTAAAGAAACAACTCTTTTGAAGCTTAAACTGACTGGCAGGCTAAATCAGACAGAACTCAACTACCTGATTAAATTCAGAGAAGAAATATCAGCTATGCTGGCTTATACTGAAGTTGATACAAGTGAGGTAACACTAAATATAGACCTGGATTATATAGAGAAAACATTTACAAAGGATTCTCTTCCCTACAGACTTCTGACAAGGCTTGCAAGGGAGGACAACCAAATGGCTCTCCAATTGGCATTTGAGCTCATAGGAGACTCAAAGCTATGATCATCCGAAAGATTAAGCTTGAACCCTTTGCAGGATCAGCCGCCAGAACCTACAGTTTTAACGACGGACTGAATGTGCTGCTTGGACCTAATGAGTCTGGCAAAAGTACTTTTGTAAATGCACTTAAGGCAATTCTTTTTATTAATACAGACCTGACCCCTTCAAAGTTTAAAACACTGATGACAGATTACCTGCCTATAACCGGTGGTGATACCATCCATGTCGCAGCTGAACTTCTTTATGATAATACCATTTATACTTTAGAAAAATACTGGGGGGCAACCAGATCTGTAAAATTACATTTAAATGGCGGAACGGTTTTTACCTCGCCTGATGATATTGCCGAAAAAATGAACAGGATACTTGGTCTTAACCAGGGAACTTATGACAATGTTTTAATCATCCGGCAGTCATCACTCGCAGAAACTATAAAGGCAATCGAGTCCGAGGCTCAGGCTTCTGAATCTATCCAGCAGATACTCAGAAATTCAAAATTTAAGATGGACGGCGTCTCTGTACCTAAATTAAAGAAAGCTGTCGAAACTAAAGTTGCCCAGTATTACGACCACTGGGATATTTTAGCTGACCGGCCTGAAAATATGCGCGATATCCACAATGAATGGAAGCAAAAAGTCGGACTAATACTCTCTGCTTATTACAGATACCGCAGGGCTGAAAAGGCTTTCAGTGAGGCCGAGGAATATGAGCTCAGACTTGATGAATATGTAAAAAAAATTGAATGCCTTGCCGGTCAGTTAAACTGCATGCAGGAATATGTCGATAAGTACAGACAGGTCTATCAGGACCTCAGTAAAAGAAAAAACCTTGAACTTCAAAAGGAACTTATATTAAAGGATATTTCAGAACTTGTAGAGATACAAAAAAACTGGCCCAAAATTGAGATCGAAAAAGAATACCTCTCTAAAGATATTGAAGAACTTAATTCCAGAATATTTAGACTTGAAGAGGAGGAAAGAACTGCTGAAAAGTTTGAATCGCAGAGAACACTAAGAGATAAGTATGAGAAAGCAAGAAAGATTTACAGCGATTACCTGAGCGAAAAACTTAAACTCACAGAGCTTAAAAAAGTTACAAAGCAGGATATTGATGAGGTCTCAAAGGTCTCAAAGGAATACAACGAATACCGGATAAAATTTGAAGCACAGAAACTTAAGCTGAAAATAACTGCAAAGAAAAACATCTCACTCAATCTTGCCGAAGGATTTGATAGTCCTCAGGAAATAAGCTTAAACGAAGGCAGGGAATATAACCAGGTATTAAAAGGCCGGATTAATATTGAAAATGATCAGCTGCGTTTTAGCGTAATATCAGGCAACGGAAATGTTGATGAGATAATTGAAAAGCTTGAAACTTCAAAAAAGTCTTTTGAAAGTATTCTCCTGAAACATTCAGCTCAGTCTGAATCTGAACTTATTGCACGTGCAGAGATTTATAAGTCACAGTACGATACAGCTATGGCCCTGGCAAATGAATTAAAGAAGATCCTGGGAAATCAGATCTATAACGATCTTGAACAGCAGTTTATGGCTCTTGAGGATTTACCACCGCAAAGATCTATTAAAGAAATCTTAAAGGACTTATCCGACCTTAAGGAAAAGCGCAAGGACAGGGAAAAGGATGTAGCTGAACGCGTAAGAACCATTCAAAAGTGGCAGCAGAAATACTCGGGACATGAAATCGTTAGCGATCTTCACGCTGAGAAGAAAATCTCCCTGAAAACTGTTGAGCAGGAAATATCACAGCTCAAACCTCTCCCTGAAGAATTTTCTGATATTGACCTGTTTATTAAAGATTTTGAAACAAAAGACAATTTATACCGGCAAAAAAAAGAAGAACTGTCTGAGCTTAAGATCAGACGTGCAGAATTTGAAAAACAGCAGCCGGACTATCCCTTAAAGGAACTTGAAAATGAAATGCTGGAGGCCAGGGAACACCTTGAGCGCGTAAAGAAAGAGGGGCAAAGCATATTGCTCATAAAAAGGGAACTCGAAAACATTCTGCTTGAAATTGATGCCGATACATTTGAACCTCTTAAATATGAGGTCACTGAACTCTTAAAACAAATGACATTAAATAAATATACATCTGTTTCTATGGATGAAGTGGTTCCTAAGGGTATAAATTATAACGGAAGCAAAATACCTGTTGACCTGCTCTCTGCAGGTACTAAAGATATACTTGCACTTGCAGTCAGACTTGGTATGGCAAATTTTTATCTTCAGGATAGAAGCGGTTTTATAATAATGGATGATCCGCTTGTCAATCTCGACCCCCAAAGACAGAAAGTAGCAGTCGACTGCATAAAGAAAATTGCATCCGGCAGACAGGTCATAATCCTGACATGCCATCCCTCACATGCCGGACTCTTTGGAGAAGGCATATTGAATATCTCCGGTAATTAAAAGTTAATTACATTAAATATAAATTAGATTTAAAAGAAATTACATTGCTTTGCTCTCAGGCTTTGCTCTTGAGTTTTGTTTTTGGGTTTTGTTCTGATATGTGTGTTTCAATATTTTTATTTTATGATCAATGAATAGCAGTATAATAGACCGCAAAAAGATCATTCTTCCTGCTGCACAATTAAGAATGCTTAAGAGCGCATGGGGAGAAGAATCAATTAGTAACTCAGTTGTAGAAAAGATCACCTACCTTTCTGACGGACTGAAAGTAAAGGGATTTATTGCCCATCCTTTATCAGATCTTCAGAATAAAAAACTTCCCTGCATTATCTGGAACAGGGGAGGCTTCGGCAATCAGGGAGCAATTGATGATTTCACAGCACGTGGACTTTTCGGCCAGATTGCAAACTGGGGCTATGTCGTATTTGCTTCACAATACAGAGGGAACGTCGGAGGCGAAGGTAAGGATGAATTCGGCGGCAGTGAGGTAAATGATATCCTTAACCTTATCCCCTTGGCAGATGAAATTTCATTTGCAGATAAAAGACTTTGGGCAATGGAAGGCTGGAGCCGCGGCGGAATGATGAGCTATCTTACCTTACTTAAAAATGATGCTTTTAAGACCGTAATTATCAGCGGAGGCATTGCAAACCTAAGATGCAATGCTGATGAGAATAAATTTATGAGAATGCTTTATGAACAGGGTTTCGGCCAATATAACTCGGAGGATTTCCTTAATCGCTGCAGGGAACGATCTGCTGTAAACTTTGCCGATAAACTCCCTAAGAACATTCCTCTTCTTATGCTTCATGGCACAGCAGACGACAGAGTATCTCCAAAGGATTCGCTTGAACTTGCTGATAAATTTTTAGAAAACAACATCCCCTTCAGACTTGTTCTTCTTGAGGGTGGGGACCACTATTTAAGAGCGCACAAAAGGGAAGTTGACCGGATGAGAAAAGGCTGGCTTGAAAAGTATTTGAAATCATAGCTCATCCGCTGCCAATAATTATCTTTACTTATATACCCTTACAATGAACATAAAACGAGTAAGAGAACTTAATAATAAAGTAAAACAAAATGGCCAGGTTATCTACTGGATGAGCCGGGACCAGAGAGTCTATGATAACTGGGCTTTAATCTATGCACAAAAACTGGCAATAGGTTATAATTTGCCCTTTGCTGTTGTCTTCTGCCTTAGTGACGACTTCCCGGGGGCAAATATCAGACATTATGACTTTATGATCAATGGACTAAAGGAAGTCGAAAATACACTTCACAAGTTTAATATTCCTTTCTACCTCTTAATTGGCCGGCCGGAAGATACATTAGTAAAATTTATTCAGAATACACATGCAGGAACACTGGTAACTGATTTTGATCCACTTAAAATAAAAAGAAATTGGAAGAACAGAATTGCTGCAGCTATTGATATTCCATTTTGTGAGGTCGATGCTCATAATATTGTCCCCTGCTGGATCGCCTCAGAAAAACAGGAGTTTGCTGCCTATACGATCCGCCCCAAAATAAACAGGCTGCTGCCGGAATTTTTAGAGGAATTCCCTCTTCCTGAAAAAATGCCTTACAACTTTGTCCATACTTCCACTAACTGGAGTGAAGTCTTAAACAGGCTTAATATAGATAGATCAGTTAGTGTAATTGAAAATATTTTACCCGGCGAAAGTCAGGCACTTAACGTGCTGAACAGCTTTCTTGAGGAACGCCTTCAGTCATTTGCCGGAAAAAGAAATGATCCTAACTTTCATGCTCAGTCTGAACTCTCTCCTTACCTGCATTTTGGACAGATCTCGGCGCAAAGAGTAGCATTAAATTCTGAAAGATTTACCGGCCAGATAAATTCGACTGAATCTTTCTTAGAGGAACTTATTATCCGCAGAGAATTATCCGATAATTACTGCTATTATAATCAGTCCTACGACAGTTTTGATGGCTTTCCGCAATGGGCAAAAAAGACGCTTGATGAGCATAGAACTGATCAACGCGAACATATTTACAGCCTCTATGAATTTGAAAACGCTTTAACACACGACGAACTCTGGAACGCCTCACAAATGCAGATGGTTTCAGCCGGTAAGATGCATGGATATATGAGAATGTACTGGGCAAAAAAAATTCTTGAATGGACTGAGTGCCCTGAAGATGCTCTTAAGACTGCAATATATCTTAACGATAAGTATGAACTTGACGGACGTGATCCCAACGGCTATACAGGAATTGCCTGGTCAATCGGCGGACTTCACGACAGAGCCTGGGGAGAACGTGAGATATTTGGAAAAATAAGATTTATGAGCTATAACGGCTGCAGACAAAAGTTCAACGTTAAAGAATATATCAATAGATTTATTCACAGATAAACAGCTTGAATTGTTACTGTTCTAATAATTTCTTAATAAAAGTAAGTTTATATTGTTACTGCTCGAATAATTTCTTAATAAAAGTAAGTTTATTCAGAAACTGGTTTATAAAAAAAGCGGGCTTCTTTTTCAGGCCCGCTTTTTTTTGTTCTGATCACTAAGCTGAATTTACTTGAATGCTGTACTTACTTGAGTATCACCATTTTCTTAATATCGGAGAAACTGCCTGACTGCAGTCTGTAAAAATAAATACCGCTTGAATGCTGAACACCGCCGTTTGAGATGCTAAAGTTAACAGTGTGACTTCCGGCCGACTTAACTTCGTCAACTAATGTAGCTAGCTCTTTGCCTAATATATCATATACTTTAAGCGTAACATGAGCATCTTCAGGTACTGAATACCTTATACTTGTTGTCGGGTTAAATGGATTTGGGTAATTCTGCTCTAATGCAAATGTCCTTATAGAAGCATTCTGAAGTCCATCACCAATAGCAGAAATTGCTGTTCCCGGATACATCGCTATTCCTTTTATACCCTTATGTGTCATCGAGCCGACTAATGTAGCTGTACCATTGGCAGTGTCTATCTTAAATAACTGTCCTGCCGATAGTGTTGTGCCTTTTGAGCCGAAACAGTTTCCGTTTGCATCAAAGGTAATTCCATTGGTCAGAACATTAAATCCGGTTCTGCCTATAAATAATGTGTCGCCATTGTCTTTGTTGATCTTATATATCTTATCTTTTACATCATCACTTGAAAGACCAACACCGGCATAAATGAAATTATTCTTTGGATTTATAGAAATACTCTGAATTGCCAGTCCTGTATTTGCAACCAAACTGCAATGTCCGTTGGTTTTATTTACTAAGTAAATACTTCCGGTCTGTGAAGCTCCATAAAGCCTGTCACTATTATCCACAGCAATACCTATCAGGGCTGAATCAGTTGTAAGATATTCGTAAGCATCACCAAGCGGAGCATTTATTCTTAAGATCTTTGAAGCTCCGCCAAGAACATAAAGTCCAAGCAGTTCATTCTTCGTGCGTGAAATTGTCAGCGCTTTAAGTTCACTGTAACCTGGACTTCCGATTTCAACAGATGCACCTGTTACCGGATTGATTGAAATTATGCTTCCTTTTCCTGAAGAAGCAAGACAGCCGTACATCGCAGCCTTATTAACTTCAGTGATTGTATAGCCGCGCCCGCTCAGAGCAACAACAAATGGAGTCTTAAGCGTATCAGTGCTATACACTAAAACTGAATCTGTCGAAACTCCTGCAGATAATGGCTGATACTGAAGTTTTACAATGTAAGACCCTCCGGCAGAAATGTTCTGCGGAAGAGTAGTTGGAGGAATTAGCTTAAATTGCGGATTTTTATTTGTGATCTTTCTAATACCTGTTGCAGCCGGCCCAACATTTTTAATTGTAAAGGTAAGCGTGTCACTTTTTGTGGTTACTTCCTTAACACCAAAGTCCATTGCTGACTTATTCAGGTTGATGTAATCGGTGTAATCAATATCAACAGTCATTATGCTCTTTGGATCACTTATATTTCTAATTGCCAGATAGTTATTATTTGACAAATAATCCATTGAGTTTGGAAGACTGTTTGCAGCAAAATTCCTGTTATTCGCTGTACCAGGGAAACAGTCGCCTCCGTCACCCCGGTTTCCACCACTTGTAGATGATTTTTCCAGACTAAAGAGCCCATCAGCCTGCTCAAGTGCTACCCTGTAATGACCTGTCGAGGTATGCCCCGGGTACCATTCATCCCTGTTGCTGCCGCCTACGCTTTCATCTACATGAAATATAAGCAGTCCCTGTCCAGGAAGACCACTATCGTATCCTACTCTTTCTCTGTTCTCAATTAAGAAATATTCACTTCCGAATACCCCATCTTTCCATACTCTGTAGATCACTGCTGTATCTTTCATTGTAGGGAGCTTTAGTCCGTAGGTGTTGCTCTTTATATCTGTGGCCTTGCCAAAACCCATTTGAATACGGGCCCATGCATCCGGATGAGCTGGGGAATCACCGTTATTTCCATTCCAGCTTCCGCCTGCCATAAGACTCCAGTCGCCTAAACCTTCTGAAGAATTATCTACATCATATAAGTCAGGAAGCCCGAATGCTGCATGCCCGAGTTCATGCGCAAAAACACCGCATGTCATATCACTCGGCTTCTTCATGTACTCCGGTTCAATTGAATACCTTCTTATCTCTATCCCATCTAATATAGGTGTGTTGCGCGTAGACCATGCATGCGACCAGATCTCAGTCGATGAATTTCCTGTAAATTCAGCACCCGGACCCGTATGAACAATAAATAATGCCTCAAGTACTCCGTCACCGTTGTTATCATATTTTGAGAAATCCACCTGAGAATCTATCTGCTTTACAATATCTTCAACCAGCCCCTGTGAGTTCTGAGGATATGCACCTTCCCCTTTTCCTGTTCCTACATAATAAGTGTAAGGATGAGGCGCCATTACCCAGCCGATCTTGCTCGGCAAGTCTTCAGCAATTATTTCTGTTTTATTATAACTTATCTCTTTGTAATAATTATTCAGAGTAGCACCATTGGCTGAATATAAAACAGAATCAAAATATGCTGCCGGTGTCTTTGCTGGCTGATCAGGAAAAGCAACTAAGATTGTAAGTGTCTTAATTTTTCCGGTGAGCGCAGCTGCAGGACCAAAACTCCTTACCATGCCGCTGCCTGACTGCTTCTTAAGCCTAAGAGCATCATCAGCCCATGGAGCATCTATTCCTTTTGCCTTTAATTCACTGGCATCCGCCATTGGATTTGGTATTTCTCCGCTTCTGATCCTCTTCAATAATTCCGGATGTGGTGGCATCTGGGCTAAGGTTAAAGCAGTAAAGGTTATAAGAAAAAAGAAAACGAAAAAAGATTTCGTAACATTTAACATAGGCAACCCCTAATAATGGATTCTGATGATTTATTCTCAATTAATATAGTATCGCAACATAATACCAACTATTTAGAAAGTAAATAGTTGTCTGCTATTATCGGGTTTTAAATTAATTATTAAAGTGTAGAATCATCTAACCTGAAAAGTTTTTTCGTGATTAATTATTGACTGTTTTGTCGGAATATATATCCTGCCAAATTAAGATTTAATAAAGTGTAAAAAGAAATTAT
>JBLNEL010000024.1:0-9329 GCA_050262615.1 Bacillota bacterium | reverse complement strand
AAGTCCCGGGAATGAAAAAGTGAAAATCAGGACTTTCAGCCTGAATGATTATCTTTCCTGACCGGGGCAAAAAGACAGGAGTAATAATATGCAGAGGAAGCTATATCCGGTAATAGCGTTGCTATTTATATTTGCCACCGAAATAATTCCGCAACCTAAAGGCTCACTGCAAAACAGCTTACTGCAAAACAGCTCACTGCAAAACAGCTTACTGCAAAGCAGTTTACAAAAGAGCAATTTACAGAAAAGCAATTTGAATGAGAAAGATAAATTGTTAACCCGGTTTAAAGGAGATGCGCAGATCGAGGTTGGCGGGCCATATGCAGGCATAGAGATACATCACAGTTCACCCTCGCTCCAGAGAATAAGTTTTTATTATCCTGTTGCAAACAGTATTGATCTGAGCACTGATTACTGGAAAAGGGATACAAGCTACATTTTATTTATGGGGCTTAAGGCCGGCAAAGGAAAAAGAGTAAGTGTGGGTTTAGAGCCGACAGAATATGAAGTGACTCCATATATGGTGAGTTTTCATAAAAAAGATACTGAGAAATCTTTAGATATAACCTACAAGTTCAGTAAAAACAAGCCTGCGATGTTTATTATATATGAGCTTACCAATAATCTGAAAAGGTCAGAAGTATTTGAATTTGACACACATTTGGAGACGTCAGTAAAAACCAGTCATACCTTTAAGCTCATTGACAGTGCATGGACTGAATTTGATCAGAGCGGATATGCTATTTATACAAACTTTGAGAGTCCGGAGACGCAGAATGTACAGCTATTTGTTGCAAATGCTGGGGAAATACCGGCAGCATATAACAGCAGAAGTAAAAGTGAAGTATTTCAGACAGGCAAAGGGGAGATAATTACAAAAGATAATCAGTCGAGGCCGGCAGCAAAGTATCTTTACAGGAAAAGACTTGCTCCAAAGGAGAAGATGACCATAGTGCAGATAGTAGGATCGTGCAGGCAGGATGAAGGGCGGGAAAATGTTAAGTATTTAACTACAAATTATAAAAGTGAGATCAGGGATTTTGAAAACTCGGTAAATGATTACGTTTACAAGCAGGGATATTTCAGAACCGGGGATAATGTACTGGATAAGTCATACTTTTGGGCAAAAGCCATACTTGATGTAAACAGGCATTATATAGATGGAGTAATTGCTCCGATGCCATGTCCTGCGGAGTACAATTTTTATTTTTCACATGATGTATTTTTAACTGACCTATCAGCTGTCAACTTTGATCTGCCGAGGGTAAAAAGGGATCTGGAGTTTACATTAAAGCATTCGGGGAGGGATTCAATCATTCCGCATGCATATTACTGGAAAGATTCAGCCTTTGTGACAGAATTTGCAACTCCGGATAACTGGAATCATTTCTGGTTTATCATTATGAGTGCAAGCTATTTAAGGCATTCAGGTGATAAAGAGCTTGCAGGCAGGCTTTATCCTTATCTTAAGAAAAGCATTCAGGAAGCTTTAAGAAACAACAAAGATGGGATTATATGGGCATACAGGCCTGACTGGTGGGATATTGGGCGGAATTTTGGTCCAAGGGCATTTATGACAATATTAGCCTCAAAGGCATTAAAGGATTTCGTTTACATTTCAAGTGAAACAGGAAAAGGGGATGGGCTCAATGATTATGAAGTGCTTTCCTACAAAATGCAGCAGCAGTTAAATTCAAAGCTCTGGGATGACAGTCTGAAGTATCTGATAAATTATTTTGAAGACGGCAGCAAGGACAAGCATTATTATATCGGTTCACTGCCTGCAGCGGACTTCAGGCTGATCAGCGGTGAAAGGATTAAGGAGATGGTACAGACGGCAGAGAAATATCTGCTGGATAAAAAGCTGGGGATATATACTGTTTATCCAATGGATTTTCACAAGCTTATAAGTTATTTAAAGTTTGCAGGCAATGAAGCAGGAGATCCCTTTTATTATATAAACGGAGGAATATGGTCTCACGGAAACACGTTCTATGCTCTAGCTCTTAAGGCTGCAGGCAGAAGAAGTGAGGCAATAGAATTTGTTAAAAAAGTTATGACAATTGACGGAGTTATGAATAGTCCAAACGGCGAGCCAGCGATGTATGAGTACAGGAACGGCAACTTCAACGACAGCGAGGTTTACGGAAAAGTAGACAAGCCGCAGTTTATGTGGGCTGCGGGTTTTTATATTTATAATTTATATCACCTTTTGGGGATTGATGAGAATGCATGGAACATCAGTTTTACTCCATATCTGTTAAATTCGCAAGAATCACTTTCTTTCAGTCTTTCGGCAAACGGGAAGGCATTATCTGTAGAAGTCAAAGGCAAAGGAAATTATATAAGAAGCATAAAATATGACGGGAACGCATATCCATCGGCGGTTTTGCTCGAATCACTTTCGGCAGTAAATAAAATAAGCATTAGCTTAGGAAAGCCTGAGGCTCCATATATTAGCCGGGCTGAGGCAAAGGTTATTTCTGCAGACTATAATCAGGGAGAAAGAAGGTTAAGTGCAAGGCTCAGTGCTTTTTCGGGGCATAACAGTTCAGCAGAGGTCATTTCTCCCTTTAAGCCTGTATCAGTATTTATAAACGGAGAAAAGCTTAAAGAAGGAAGCTGGAGGACGGAAAATTCAGATAATGTTTATAAAACAACTATAGGTTATTCTCATAAAACCTCAGGGGAGGAATTAAGAATAGATTTTAAGTAATTACTGTTCTTAACTAAAAGAAATACAACTTGCATGGTAATTCATTTAATAGATGTTTCGAAGAAAGAAATTCAGATAAAAAAGAAATTCAGATAAAACAGAATCCTGATAAAACAGAATCCTGATAAAAAAGAATTTTGAAAGTACAGAATTCAGATGGAGGAAGATATGTCGAGGGCAACTATTGAAATGATCTTAAGAATACATGAAGCGTGTGCTACACCGTTATATTCTGTTCTGGAGGGAATAAAAGAAAATGAGCTTAACTGGCAGCCTGCCTCAGAGAGCCGTTCAATTGGGAGTATAATAAATCATCTTATAAGAGTAGACAAAGGTTTTTTAAAGAAGCTAGGCTATAATACTAAGACAAATGATATTGAAGGAGGAAGTGCCAAAGAAATTCTAAGTGCCTTAAAATCGCACCACAAGGAAGTAAGGGATATAATAATTTCATGCAAGGATGATTCGGAGTTATATGAAAAGCACCTGCCGGATAAAAAAGAAAGGGGGACACTTGGCGATATTATAGTACACATAAGTCAGCATTATATGTATCATCTTTCGCAGGTAATATATTTAAGGCGTGCGCAGAACAGGCAGTGGAAGTCACCTGAGGGGCAGTGGGAGGAGGCCACATATATAATTGCCGAGCTGCTGGAGCCGGTAAGGAGGATACATAAAATTGAGAAGGTGATGTAAAAGGAATAAGGGGGGAGAAACTATGAATTAAGAATTATGAATTATGAATTAAGAATTATGAATTGAGGATTATGAATTGAGGATTATGAATTGGGTTGAGCTTGAAGGGGCGGGACTCTGCAGCGCAGTACAGATTTTATAGATTTCAACTAACAGTAACTACTTAGGTATCCGTCCACTAACAGTAACTACTTAGTTATCAGTCCACAACTCATAATTTCCGTCTTCGGCGGGTAAACCATGCCTGCGGCGGGGAGGTCCTCCAGATGCGGATAAACCCTCCATTGGCGGGCTCGCATAATTGTATAATTCTTAATTTTCTAAGCTGCTTTTATTTTCTTTTATATTTTCCCAACAGTTCGCCTTTAGCGATGATGTGGTTTTCCATTGCATTCAAAACTTCTTTTTTAGTTGCGCCTGCATCCATTTTCAATATTGTATCCAAAGCATAGATCCTAAAGTAATATCTGTGCACTCCGGATGGAGGGCATGGTCCGAAGTATCCAATTCTTCTAGCGTCATTAGTACCCATTTCAGCACCATCGGGCAGGTTTTTCTGGTTTGTGACATCTTCAGGAAGGCTTGTCAGGTTTCCGGGGATATCAATCAGTATCCAGTGTGTAAAATCGCCGCCCGGGGCATCAGGGTCTTCAACAATAATACAGTAGTTTTTAACTTTATCTGACGGCTTTGACCAGTTGAGAGCAGGCGATATATTTTCACCATCGCAAGTATATTTTGACGGTATAAAATCACCATTTTTGAAATCGGGACTTTCTAGTTTAATATCCATTCTTTTAGCCTTTGATCTTGTTTGTGAAACTGCAGTTCCAGAAATCAACAGAATTGAAATAAGGGAAAACAAAATTCCAATGGCAGCCCTGTACATTATTCAGTCCTCCGCGGTCAATAATTATCCTGTCTGAAAAGGCAGGATTTAATTTCTTGCAATACTTCTTATTGCATCAGATTCGACGATTCTGATCCCGGGATAATTAGTTTTTGATATTTTCACGATAGCCATAGCCAGGTCAGTTGCTTCGACCGGCTTATATTTAGGCGGAATTGCAAATGAGAAAATATTAGATATTACCTTACCGGCCTCCTCGCCAAGGCGGAACTCCCTGCGTTTTCCCAAAAGAAGCGAGGGTCTGAAGATACTTAAGCTCTTATAGCCCAGTTTTTTAAGACCCAGTTCGAGTTCTCCTTTTACGCGGTTGTAGAAGACCCTGGAATGCTCATCTGCTCCGAGGGCTGAGACGAGGAGGAAATGTTCAGCTCCCGAATTGAGTCCAATTTTAGCGGCTTCATAAGGGTAAGTAAAGTCGACCTTGTAAAAATTATCCCTGGAGCCGGCCTGGGCCATTGTTGAGCCAAGTGCGCAGATAATATGATCCACCTTAAAATAATCCTTATAATCATCCAGGCGGTCATAATTAATGACTTGGTTTTCGATCCTATCGTTTACAAGGTCATCTGAAACTGGTTTTCTTGTCAATGCGATGATGCGCGAATAATAATTATCATCACGCAGCAGCTTCAGGCATTCCTGTCCAACAAGTCCGGTTGCACCAAGCAGTAATACAGTCTTAGGCATATAAATAACTTATGGTTTTAAACAGAAAACTATAATCTTTTTTAAGTTATAATTTATTCTAAATAAAATAGATGATATTAGCAATCTTAATAAAAAGCCATAATAATTTTTTTTAATTATTCAGGTATTATTTATTATCTGAAAGCCTTAGATTTGTAAGGATCATTTAATTATAAAAGGGTGGTAATAAATGAAATTGTCTTTACAAAATGTTTTCATTGCGGTTTTACTTATAACAGTCTGCACATTTGCCCAAGATGCAGATGAGAGCAATATTCCAATAAAAAGGGAGTTCAGGGGAGCCTGGGTAGCGACCGTAGCCAACATTGACTGGCCCATGGACAGGAATGCTACTCCGGGGGCACAGATAGCAGATCTGGTTTCAACGATGGACAAATTAAAGGCAGCAGGGATAAATGCTGTTATTTTCCAGGTCAGGACAGAATGTGATGCTCTTTATAAATCATCAATTGAGCCCTGGTCGTACTGGCTAACAGGTCATCAGGGTCAGGCGCCGGAGCCATTTTTTGATCCGCTTGAATTTGCAATAGCTGAAGCACACAGCCGGGGGATGGAGCTGCATGCATGGTTTAATCCCTACCGTGCAGTTAAAACCACGGGCGAATATGAGTTAGCTTCAAATCATGTTTCAGCCGTTCATCCGGACTGGATACTTACATTCGGAAGTCTGAAGATACTTGATCCGGGCAATCCGGAGGTTAAGACCTATATTTTGAGTATTGTTTCAGATGTACTTCGCAGGTATGATATTGACGGAATTCATTTTGATGATTATTTCTATCCATACACGCCAATTACTAACGAGGATTCACTTACCTTTGTAAAGTATAAAGGGAGTTTTACAAACATACATGACTGGCGAAGGAACAACATAAACGATCTTATGGCAAAGATCTATGACAGTGTAAAAGTTGTAAAGCCGCGTGTAAAATTCGGTATAAGTCCATTTGGGATAGTAGAAAACAAATATGCCGGGACAAACGGTTTCAGTTCATATGACATACTATACTGTGATCCGCTCACATGGATAAAGAACAAATCAGTTGATTACATAAATCCGCAGCTTTACTGGGAAATAGGGCATGCAAGAGCAGATTATGCAAAGCTGTTACCATGGTGGGCTTCGGTTTCAAATACCTGTCAATTATATATCGGGCAATATTCAAGTTCTATGGCAGCTCCGGGTTACAAGGGTTCAAAGACAGAGCTTGAAGATCAGCTTAGAATGAACCGTTCGACAAAGAATGTACAGGGGGAGGTATTTTTCAGTTCAAAATCAATTACACAGAATTTCAGCGGATTTGCAGATACACTTAAGAATAATTTCTACAAATATCCTGCATTGCCGCCTTTAATGAGCTGGAAAGATGCAGCTGCACCGCTTGCTCCGCAGGATCTGAAGTTAAAGGCTGATTCAGCCGGCGTTACGCTTGAATGGGTAAGAGCTAAAAAAGCGAGTGATGGTGAAGAGGCGGCATATTTTGTTATTTACAAGTTCAGTGACAAAGAAAGCATAGATATAAATGATCCGAGGAATATTCTTACGATCATTCCTGCGGGAAAAAACAAGTTCAGGGATAATTTTACTGCTTCAGCAGGTGAAAAGTACACATATGTTGTAACATCACTTGACAGGCTTTACAATGAAAGTGATAACAATCCGCAGGTAACAACAGGCGGGAATCTTTAGTAGGAAAATCCCTAGTAAGGAATTTTAAATAAAGAATAAAATTTAAGAAAAACAAAAAAAGCCGGGAACAAGGAGAATTAATTTTCTCCTTTCCCCGACGATACAACTGAGATAGTACTATGGTTATGAAAATCTCACTTCAGAAGCATCATTTTCTTTGTCATTGAATTGCTGCCGTAATTTAATCTATACAAATAAACGCCGCTTGCCAGTTTTGAGCCATCAAAGCTTACCTGATAACTGCCAGACTTGAAGTCCTGTCCATTAATTAAAGTTGCTACTTTTTCGCCAATGATATTATAAATTACAAGAGTAACTGAGCCGTTCTGAGGTATGCTGAATTTTATAGTAGTTGAAGGGTTGAACGGGTTCGGGTAGTTTTGTTCAAGAGCGAAATTTTCAGGTACAGAGCTATAACTGCGTACAGAAGTAGCAGGCAGAGTAAAGCCTCTTGTAATCTGTGCGCTGAATCTGCCGCCGTTGGTAGTATCCTGTGACTGCAGGCTTAAGAAAAGGCCGTTTGAGAAAAGCAGCGGCAGTTACAAGTGACACCATATTAATAACAGCAGATAAGAAGAAGAGGTTAATAAGAAAAGATGATATTGAATATATAATTGCGCATGGATCATGCACGAGAGTATATTTAATTGGGAAAGGAATCATACAGGTAAGGAAGCTTTTAAAGTTGTGGGAATGCATACTGCCGAAGGAGAAATTTATAAAAATCCGCAGGTCAGTTATTGTTAATACAAAGTATATAAAAGAAATTGAAAGATATTCTTCCAGGTCGTTAAGAATAATTATGGAAAACAGCAACAGGGTATTAATAACAAGTCAGAGGTATTCAGCAAAGCTGAGGAACAGGTTTCAGCTGGTATAAGATTTCGGCCGGTACAAAATTGCAGATGGTACAAAATTGCAGATGGTACAAAATTGCAGATGGAACAATATATCAGATGTTAAAAAATTGCAGAATGGCAAAAGAATTCAAATAATTCAGAGCGAAAAAGAAAGCCGGGGCATTTCAAGCACTCCGGCTTTATCTTAAGGGGGAGTCATAAACTTATGCTATGCGTTTGTTCTGTAGGCCAGGGTCTCATCTTTCAATGCTGCTTTGATTTGCTTGTAATTTAATATTACTTTTAAGACCTCGCTGATTTTATCACAGAGGACAACGATAAGTTCTTTATCCTGAGCGTGTTCCATTGCATAAATAACAGCATCTTTTTCAGAGGCAATAAACATGACAGGCAATTGCGGTCTTCTGCTTCTGATGCCTTCGGTAATAAGAGTGGTCATTTCTCCGGGTTTTCTGCCGCGTGTATTTTCATCTTCTTTAATGATGATCTTATTAAACATTCTTGAAGAGAAACTGCCAAGGAGTTTAATATCCTCGTCGCGTCTGTCGCCTGTTCCGCCGAATATTCCAGTTCTGGAAGCAAAGGGGAGTCTGCAGATAAATTTATGTAGTCCCAAGAATCCAGCAGGGTTATGCGCATAGTCGACCAGCACAGAGAAATTTCCCATATCGATCAGATTGAGTCTTCCGGGGGTTGTTGCCGGAGAGGGAGTAAAGGAGTTCAGACCGTTTTTAATATCCTTTATATCGATGTTATGAAGGAACAGAGCCAGAGCTGCAGCCAGGATATTCTGGACCATAAAGCCTGCGCGTCCGCCAAAGGTAAGCGGTATATTAACAGCCTTTTCGATACGGATCCTTACGTTACTTTTGGCAATAGTAATAAAGCCGTTTTCGAATATACAAGCAATGCCGCCGCGGCTGAGGTGATCAATTATATGTTCATTATTGGATTTCATACTAATCAGGCAGACTTCGCCTGAGACCTCTTTGGCCATTGCATAGACGAGAGTATCATCAGCATTAAGTATAACATAACCGTTTTTAGAGACGCTGTTAGCAACCACAGCCTTTACTCTTGCGATTTCCTCAACAGTATTAATGTCTTTTTGTCCAAGGTGATCTGCCGCAACATTAAGCACTATTCCAATATCAGATTTATCGAAGCCTAATCCGGAGCGAAGAATACCTCCCCGAGCAGACTCAAGCACTGCGACTTCAACAGAGGGGTCACGAAGCACAGTTTGTGCTGAAATTGGGCCAGTATTATCGCCTGCCTCGATCAGCTGTCCATCGAAATAGATACCATCTGTAGTAGTGAAGCCAACTTTAAGACCGGTATCCTTTAAGACATGGGCAATAAGTCGTGTAGTTGTAGTCTTACCGTTAGTGCCTGTTATTGTAATAATAGGTATACGGCCGTTAGACTCATTGGGGAAGAGCATATTTATAATTTCCTTTGCAACGTTACGCGGCTGTCCGGAGGAAGGAGACAAGTGCATTCTGAGTCCTGGTGCAGCATTGACTTCGATAATAGCGCCACCTACTTCAGTGATGGGTTTACTAATATCAGGAGTAATAACATCAATACCTGCTATATCGAGGCCGATGATTTTTGCAGCCCTTTCAAAGAGAAACGCATTTAATGGATTAATTTCCTCGGTTCTGTCGATAGCTGTTCCACCGGTTGAAAGGTTTGCAGTTGATTTAAGATAAAAGACTTCACCTTTTGGAAGAATAGTATCGA
>JBLNEL010000023.1:0-18428 GCA_050262615.1 Bacillota bacterium | reverse complement strand
ACCGTGAAGGCCGGTAGATACAAGCTATCAGTACCGGTCTTCCGGCAAAAAAGTCACAATTAAGAATCAATTTATAGGTGAATTTAATGTTCACTCGAAGAGCAATTACATACATATATATATACCTGGTTCCTGCATTAATAATATTTACAGCTGCAGAGCTTTATGCAGGTACGACAGGCAAAATTTCAGGGAAAGTCACAGATGCAAAGACAAAAGAGGCATTAATTGGTGCTAACGTAGTAATTGTCGGTTCGACGATGGGGGCAGCAACTGATATTGATGGCAATTACAACATATTAAACATACCGCCGGGAGTTTATACCATAAGAGCCACAGCAATAGGTTATGCAGCAGTAACGGTCAAGGATCTAAGAGTTTCGGTTGATCAGACGACGAAAGTAAATTTCGAGATGGGGGAAGAAGCCATTACATTAGAAAACGTAGTTGTAACGGCCAGCAGGCCGATAGTGCAGAAGGATCTGACATCGACAGAGGCCAAGGTTTCAGGCGATCAGATAGCGATGCTCCCTGTAGAAGATCTGCAGTCGGTAATTAATCTTCAGGCCGGAGTAGTAGAAGGGCACGTAAGAGGCGGCAGAAGCAATGAAGTAAAATATCTCTTAGACGGAGTATCTGTAAACGATCCATTTTCAGGTGATTATTCAATGTTAGCCGAAGTAAACAGTGTGCAGGAAGTACAGGTAATAACAGGAACATTTAATGCCGAATATGGTGAAGCACTTTCAGGAGTTGTCAATCAGATAACCAAGATAGCAGGCGATTCAATTGCAATTGGACTGTCGGCCTATACGGGGAATTACTTTACCGGAAGGAAGGGGCTTTTCCCAAATTTAGGCAAGGTTAATCCAAAATACCTATATAATTTTGAAGGCAACTTAAGCGGTCCGGTTCCACTAACAAGTGGTTTTGTAAAGTATTTCTTTTCAGGAAGGTATTTAAACGACAACGGATATATTTACGGGCAGAGGATCTTTAATCCGCAGGACTCATCGAACTTCAATGCAAACAATCAGAATGAATGGTATGTGGGAGCCACAGGAGACAGGCAGTATGTCTCAATGAATTACAGCAAGAGATATACTTTACAAGGAAAGCTCTCATTTAAGATAGGGAACGGGAAAGGTCTGATCTTATCAGGGATGTATCAGGACAGGAATTACAAAGATTACAATCATTTATACAGATTAAATCCAGAGGGTGATTACCAGAGGTTTCAGAACAGTACATTATGGAGTGTATCATACAATCACTTATTTGGTTCAACGACATTTATTGATATTCTAGGGTCATCGTTTAAGACAAATGCCAAGCAGTATGTATACTCAAATCCATTGGATCCAAGATATGTAGATCCGCAGAGGCAGGCGACATTTGGAGTAGGGGCGAATGCATTTAACACAGGGGGCACAGAAAACTGGCATGTGACGCATACAACCAGGACAAATACCGGGAAAATTGATCTGACCTCTCAGGTAACAAACATACATCAGATAAAAACAGGTATTGAAGCTAACTTTCATAAACTTGATTATCAGGATTTTCAGGTGCACGTAGATGCAGGCAGCGGATTTAAGCCTGCGCTGCCGGAGCCGGGAAATTTTGATTACAATGTATATACAAATCGTCCGTTTCAGTTAGCGGCATATCTGCAGGATAAAATTGAACTTGAATATCTGATAGTAAATGTCGGACTAAGGTTTGATTACTTTCAGCCGGATGCATCATATCTGACCGATCCGGATGAGATATCGATACTGGATTCATTAAAGCCGCCATTTCCAGGCGGGTATTTTACAAAGGCACGTCCAAAGTCACAGATAAGTCCAAGGCTAGGGATTTCATATCCAATATCAGACAATGGTGCTGTGCACATTTCATACGGGCATTTTTTTCAGATACCGCCATTTGAATTTCTTTACAGGAATCCGAACTACAGGATACCACTTACAGGGGCCTTTCCAGAATTTGTTGGAAATATAATAGGCAATCCGGATCTTCAGCCGCAGAGGACAACGATATATGAGATTGGTCTGCAGCAGGGGCTTACAGCCGATATCGGGATTACGCTTACGGCATATTACAAAGACATAAGAAATCTTTTAGGCACGGAGATACACATAAAAAACAACTTCAAGAAATTCGCAAAATACATAAATCGTGATTATGGTGCAGTAAGCGGCTTTATTATTGCTTTTGATAAGAGATTCAGTAATTATTTCAGTACAAGTGTTGATTACACCTATCAGATTGCAAAGGGGAATGCATCTGATCCGAACGAAGCATTTAATAAAGAGCAGGCAACTCCGCCCATAAAAATAAATCAGCAGTTAGTTTATTTAGACTGGGACAGAAGGCATTCATTAAACTTCACTGTTACGGCAGGGATACCGGGAGATTTCATTGGTTCAATCATAGGGAGGCTAGGTACGGGTTTGCCATATACGCCAGCAATGCAGAATCAAAGGACAGGTCTGGAGAACAGTGATATCCGTCCTTCGATATTTAATATAGATCTATATTTAACGAAGTATTTCAATATTTACGACAGGGGGCTTTCGTTATACCTGAAGGTATACAATCTGTTTGATACAGCCAATGAGATAAACATTTTCAGTGATACCGGGAGGGCCGGCTATACGCTGGAGCTGACGCAATCGCGCGAGCAGGTGCGTGGAGTAAACACATTGCAGGAATTTTTCACGCGGCCTGATTTTTATTCAGCACCACGTCAGATAATCTTAGGTGCATCTGTTAATTTTTAAGTCTTTGAAACTGAGGGAGGTTATTTGTGCACATGAATAACTATTTGAGATACAGCTTAAGATACAGCATTCTGGCATTCTGTACCTTAATGATATTATATTCTGAGGGTTCCTTTGCACAAAGGATTGTAGACAAAGCAAAGGGTAATCACAACTACACAAAAAAAGGATTCATGGATGGCAATCTGGTAAAGACTGTATATTACAATTTTGGTGAAATAGCAGACTGGCAGAATGAACCAACGCAGAGCGGAGTATGGCCAAAAGGTACAAACCACACATATGTAGACGGAGTTGCAATAATAGCGCAGGCAGAGACCAAGGACCCGTCAGGCAACATAATACATCCGCTTGAGACAAACTATTATGAATACACCAGGTTTGATGTTGGAAGCAAAGTTACCTATGGCTGGTGGCCATTGCCGGGGTATGCCAATCCATATCAGTCGAGTCCAGCCAGGAGTGATGATCCAAACACATGGCCGCTGCACTGGCCTGACAGGCCAAGTGACTGGGATGCAAAATGGAACGGATTTTTCGGCAAGGGGGTGCAGAATGCAGATCTTGAGACATACTTTGTCTTTGATGATAATGAAGACAAGGAGTATATGCTGAAGAATAAATTTTTTCCAGATGCAGAAGATCAGACAAGAGGCGGGTTAGGGATGCAGGTACATGCACGCGGTTTCCAATGGTCGCAGGTTTTAGCCGAGGATGTAATATTCTGGTATTATGAAATTACCAATATGAGTACGACCGATTACAACAAGGCGTTATTTGCGCAATATGTGGACTGGGGTATAGGCGGGCACGACAATTCATCTAACAATGCAGGTGACTATGATGAAATACTAGATTTATCTTATGCATGGTCGGTTGTGCCGACAGGTAATCCCGGAAACTGGAGTCCGGTTGGTTTAGCAGGGTACGCATTTTTAGAGAGTCCGGGGATATCAAACGACAACAATGACAATGATGGTGACGGGCTTACAGATGAAAGGCGGGATAATTCGGCCACGAAGTTCATCAATCTAGCCAGTGAAGATCCATTCTTAAGAGATCCGACGCTTGACACGCTGAAGTTCAAGAATTTTTATCTTTACTCGTGGAGGCCGCATTGGGATGCAGATGAGAACGGTAACTGGAGGCCATTTTCAGATTTAAACGGAAACGAAAAGTGGGATGAAGGTGAGCCGCAGAATGATGATGTAGGGACCGACGGACTTGGTCCATATGATCAGGACTATACAGGACAGGATCCAGACGGGACAGAAGCCAACGGCAGGCCGGACCAGGGGGAGCCTAATTTCGGGCTGCTAGACAAAGATGAATCCGATCAGCTGGGATTAACAGGGTTTTTAATTGCTGCGGTTCACACGTATGATTTAAACAATGATGAACGCAACTGGAAAGCGCTCTCGGCACTTCCCTCGCCGCATGGGCAGACGCTAGTAGGGGTTAATCTTGCAAATTACTTCTCTTCATATTTTATACATTTATATGGAAGAAACACATACAGCACAGTAACAGGTCAGAAGCAGGAGACAGGGGAGACAGAGCGTTTCTCGATGGGGTTGATATTTGCCTTAACGCGTGATGAGTTATTCCGAAGGAAAAGGACGGTGCAGCAGATCTACAATGCAAATTACAGATTTGCAAAGCCGCCGGACAAACCTTTAGTAAAGGTAATACCAGGAAACGGGAAAGTCACATTATACTGGGATGACCGGGCAGAGCGTACATATGATGCATTTTATCAGAGGTATAATTTTGAAGGTTACAGGATATACAGGAGCACTGAGCCGAATTTTCTGGAGAACAAGACAATAACAGATGCTCTTGGAACTCCGACATTCAGGGTTCCTATTGCGCAGTTTGACTTAATAGACGGAGTAAAGGGGCTTCATCCGATCAGTGTCAATGGAGCGCAGTTTAATCTTGGAAAGGATTCAGGACTTCAGCATTCATATATTGATACGACCGTACAGAACGGGCAGACATATTATTATGCAGTAGTTGCCTATGATAAAGGATTCACAACTACAACAATACAGGGTGAATTCTTAGGTATACCGCCGACAGAAACCACGAGTATAATAAAGCAGGATATAAACGGGCAGATCAAGACCGATGTAAACACAGCAGTAGTAACTCCAAGGGCACCTTCGGCAGGTTATGTTCCGCCGCAGCTGCAGAATTTTCTAGCAAGCGGTCCCGGGACAGGCAATGTAAGCATAGATATAATTGATCCTCAGCAGCTGGCAGACAATAACAGTTACAAGCTGGAGTTCGAGGATTTCAGCAGGTATCACAATAATCCTCATCCATATTTCCGTCTTATAAACACAACGACAAGTGATACAGTAGTAAAGCTTACGCAGATAAAAGGAGGAACTGAAAGGACATTGGTAACGCAGGGATTTTCAACCGGGATAACAAACGATACGATGGTAACAATTGACCG
This sequence comes from Bacillota bacterium, assembly GCA_050262615.1. GTDB lineage: Bacteria > Bacteroidota > Ignavibacteria > Ignavibacteriales > SURF-24 > JAUZPB01. The sequence continues at coordinate 13,178 of JBLNEL010000023.1, read as the reverse complement.
CAGTAAAAGCGGATGGATAAAAGGGAACAGCAACTATGTAGTTACGATGGGTTTTGATCCAAGGTATGCTGCGGCATATGGAAACAGGAGAATAGATTACCCGGCTGATTTTGAGATCACGATTGGAGCAAAGGGGAGCGGTGATTCATCATTTGTAGCGAAATCATTCAGTACGCCAACGCCATCAAATATTACAATAAAGAATCTGACTGAAGGCATAGATCATATACAGTTTATTTTTGAAGATGGGGGAGAAGGGTTATCGAAGCCTGACTCGATGTTCAATGCAGGTGATGCAGTTTTTATTGTAGTTGGTGATTCAATTGGAAGGAAAGCCACGGGACTAAATGATTACAGGGCGAGCTGGTCAGTAACATTTCAATTAGATACGACAATACATGATCCTGCTCAGCAGCGGGCACCGCAGCCGGGAGACGTATTCAGGATAGTAACAAAGAAACCATTCAGGACAGGCGAATACTATCAGTTCACCACGAAAGCGCCATATGTTGACAAGTCGCTTGCTCAATCAGATCTGACAAAAGTAGCAGTAGTTCCAAATCCATATGTTGGTGCATCCTCCTGGGAGCCATTAACAACTGAAGTCGGGAGGGGGGAAAGGAGAATAAACTTTATACATCTGCCTGCAGTCTGCACGATACGAATATATACAATGAGCGGCAAGCTGGTTCAGCAGATAGAGCATAGCAGCACAATGGATAATGGACAGGAGGCATGGAATCTGGTTTCAAGAGACGGGATGGATATTTCCTATGGTGTATATGTTTATCATGTAGAGGCCCCGGGTATAGGAACAAGGATAGACCGGTTCGCAATTATTAAATAGAGCCTGTTTTATGCCGGATAAAATAAAGTTTTAGAGGTTCGGATATGAGAAAATATATAATAGTAATTGTTATTATGATTATAAATGCCTGTTATACTGAGTTTAATGCTCAGGGGCGGAATGTATCCAAGACAGGCACAGTAGCGGCAACATTTCTTGAAATTCCTGCAGGTGCATCAGCCGTAGGGATGGGTGGTGCGTATGTAAGTGTGGCAAATGATGCATCGGCATTATACTGGAATGTTTCGGCAACTGCCAATACAGCACAAGCCGAGCTTTATGTCCAGCATACGAACTGGATAGCAGGCACCTCTTTTGATTTTGCAGGGTTGTTAATACCGCTTACGGGATTAGGTACGCTGGGTGTAAGTTTTACATCGTTATCTATGCCTGATATGATGGTAAGAACCGAGCAGAAGCCTGAAGGCACGGGAGAATATTTCAGTGCAGGAGACATGGCAGTAGGAATTTCATTTGCAAGAGGGCTGACAGAAAGGTTTTCAGTAGGCTTTACTGCAAAGTATATACAGCAGACAATATGGCATGAAAAAGCGACAGGCTTTGCTATAGATGCAAGCACCATTTTCAGAACTGACTTATTTAACGGAATGGTAATAGGAGCCTCGATATCCAATTTCGGAACATCAATGCAGATGACAGGCCGTGATACGCGTACATTCAGCCGGATTGATCCCACCAAGCAAGGTTCTAATGACAGGGTGCCTTTTAATATTGAACTGGATTCCTGGGATCTGCCGCTATTTATACAAATTGGAATATCAACAAATGTAATTAAGACAGATCAGATAAGGTGGGTAGTGGCAGCCGATGCACTGCATCCTAATGACAACTATGAAAGTGTAAACGTAGGCACTGAGCTTTCATACAATGATTTTGTTTATTTAAGGGCAGGGTTCAATTCATTATTTCTTGATAAAGCACAAAGGGAGGGAGGGTTATCCTTAGGTGTTGGAGTTGCCTCAGGCAACCTTCTCGGGCAGACAGGAATAAAGTTCGATTATGCCTACAGAAATTTCGGACGTCTGGAGAATATACATGTATTTTCAGTAGGTCTGAAGCTATAAAAATATAATTAGTAAGAGAATGCTGAGTAAGGTAGTTATGAGAAACAGATCATTAATTGTTTTTGCGGCAATCATTTTTCTTCCATTAAAAGTGTATCTGGCAAATGACGGGGATACAACCGAAGTGCAGCAATATCTTAAGCTGGGAAACAATAAGTTAAGCAGCAAGGTTTTAGCGACAGTCGGTGATATGAAAATAACTGCGCAGGAATTCATGACCAGTTATGAATATGGACCTGCATTTGTAAAAAGGCAGAAGGATTCACCAAGGCGTTATTTAAATTTCATGATCTATGAGAAGCTACTTGCGCAGGAAGGTTACATAAAGGGAGTGGACAGGTCAGAAGAGTTAAATGCAATACTTTCAGATATTGAAGCCGATCTTGCGACAGAGGAGCTTTACAGGAGAAATGTATGGAACAAGATAAATATAACTAAAGAGCAGATAAAGTCAGCTGCAGAAAAGGATAAAATATCTTTAAGTCTCAAATGGATCTACAGGCCGGAGTTAAAAGAAATAGAAGAGGATTACAGCAAAATTAAAAATGGATTTCCGTTTGATTCATTATTTGTAAAACAGTTTTCAGACAGCATAGATTATGAAGACAGGTATATGGAAACCAACCGATTTGAGCTTGAGAGGAAGAATAATTTATTAGGCCGAATAGTTGACAGTCTAAGGCCAGGAGAGATATCTCTTCCGATAAAGACTCCCGATGGAGCATATATAGTAAAGCTGGAAAGTTTTTCAAAAGAGATGATAACGACTGAGTCTGAACGTGAAAAGATAAGTAATGATGTAAGAAGAGCTCTTTTTAAAGACAAAGCAGACCGTTTATCAGATGAATATGTAAATAAAATAATGACTGAAGAAAACCCGGTTATAAAGCGTGAGGCATTAAACATGCTCAAGGCTTATCTGGGTAAAAAGATTTTGCCGGAGGAAGTATTTAATAAATGGGACCTATTAAAAAACATTCGTACAAGTCATGGTGATTTTAATCCTGCTGATATAGGTCCATATTTGGAAATAAGGTTAGTTGAGCTTAAAAATGGAGGTATAACGATAAAGGATTTTATCAGGTGGTATACTACCAGGTCTCCATACATTAAATTAGGCACAAAAAGTCATCAGGCTTTATATCTTTCAGTTCAGCAGGCAGTCTGGCGGATGGTGCGCGATAAACTTCTGACAGATATTGCCTACAAGCAGAAGCTAAACAACTTAAATGAAGTTAAACTTCAGAAGAAATGGTGGAAAGACAAACTTGTTTATTCACAAATGAAGTTAGAGCTTGCCGGTTCAATAAAGCTTACTGAAGAGAGAATAAAAGAATATTATGAAAAGAATAAAAGAAGGTTTACGGATGAAAAAGGAGAGGTGAAGCCATTTGACGAAGCCAAAGGTGATGCAAGCAGTGAATTATTGGCATATGAATACACCAGGAAGCTTGTTAACAGTGTTTTAGGGCGAAAGGAAAGAGTAAAGATAAAAATAAACGAGGAGCTATTAGATCAGCTTCCAATAGATATAAAGGAAGATCCTAAGGCCATTGATGTTTACGCAGTAAAAAACGGAGGGATCTTTATGCGTCAGGCTTTTCCAGTGATTGATTATGAATGGCAGTTCTGGAACTAACCATGATAAAGAAGCTATCATTTGTGCTGGTTATTATAATTTTATTTCTTCTCCAGTTATCATGCGGCAGGCAAACTGCAAGGAATACGAACAGTTTAATATACTGGAGTTCAAATAATACTGATGAGATAGCATTTGCAAGGGAGGTAGTTAGCAAGTGGAACAAAGATCATCCCGGAGAACCTTTGAGGTTTCAGCCTGTACCGGAAGGGCAGTCATCCGAAGAAGTAATTTTAGCAGCAGTTGTAGGAGGCACAACACCTGATATATATTCAAACATGTGGCAGGGGGATGTTGAACTTTATGCAAGGGCCGGAAGGCTGATAGCCTTAGACACATTGCCCGGGTTTACGGATTTTCTTTACATGCGATGTGACACAATGGTAGTAAAAGAGATCACTTCGACAGACGGGCACATATATCAGATACCATGGAAAATAAATCCTATTATGATGATCTACAATGAAAAGATGTTTGAGCAGGCAGGATTTGGGCAGCCGCCTAAGAGTTATTCGGAATTTTATGAAGCGGCAAAAAAGATACAGAGATTTGATGAGTCAGGGGGGTATGTAAACCGGTGGATCGGGTATTCAGAAGTTCAGGCATTATGGTGGCAGAGGTTTTTTGATTTTTACCCGTTATATCTTGCAGCCTCAGGCGGAGCGCATCTGATAGAGGACAATAAAGTTGTTTTTAACAACAAATATGCTATTGAGACCTTCAGATTTTTGAAGACACTATATGACAATCAGTATTTTGCAAGAGAAAGGCTTTCAGCAAGGCAGGATCCATTTTTAGGCGGCGATATAGCGACGCGTTTTACAGGTCCATGGGAAATAGTACATGCAGAGCATTTTAAGCCGGAGGGATTTAGGTACAACTTTGCTCCGCTGCCTGTACCGGATGATTTCAGGGGGAACGCCTATACATATGGCGACACAAAAAACATAGTAATTTTTAATACCTGTAAGAAACCGCGTCAGGCCTGGGAGTTCTTAAAATATGTTATTGATCATGAAGGTGATATGATGCTTCTAAAGATCACAGGGCAGATACCCAGAAGGAAGGATCTTCTGAGTGATAGCGAGTTTCTGGAGTTTTTCATGCAGAGGCCATTAATGATGCAGTTTGCAAAGCAGGCAAAATATGTAAAGGGTCCTGATATTTGTCCGGTATTAAAAGAGGTATTTGAAGTTATTTCACAGCAGTATGAGGCATGTGTAATCTACGGGAAGAAAACTCCTGAGGAAGCAATAAGTGATGCGGCAGATCAGGCTGCTCTTCTGCTGCTTCAGTAGCAACAGACTGCACAGTGAGCAAGTTCGTTTACTGAGCTAATAGAATTCTGATAAAATATTGATCAATGGAAGCTAACAAAAGATGAAAGAAAAAAGTATAGTACCATATTTATTTGTTGCTCCTTACATTATACATTTTCTGGTATTTGTATCTTTCCCGGTTATATTTTCTTTTATTCTGATGTTCAATCAGTGGAATATAATTTCACCAATGAAATTTGCAGGGCTTCAGAATTTCTACAGGCTATCGCATGACACACAGTTTTTTCAAGCCGTCTTAAATACCATAATATTTCTTGTGATACACATTCCTCTTCAGATCATAGTTGCATTATTTTTTGCCGTAATGTTAAATCAAAGGGTGAGATTTTTAGGTTTTTTCAGGGCGGCATATTTCATGCCTGTTATTGTTTCAGGTGTAGTAGTTACAATATTATGGCAGCAGCTCTACGGGTTTGAGAGCGGTTTGTTAAACAGGGGATTATCTGCTTTAGGGTTAGGTAAAGTAGGCTGGCTTGTTGATCCAAATGCTGCAATGCCTTCGATTGCAATAATGGCCACATGGAAAAATGTTGGTTTATATATTGTACTTTTTCTTGTAGGACTGCAGACAGTACCGCAGTATCTTTATGAAGCAGCTGAATTAGAAGGGGCAAACGCCTGGCAGAAGTTTATTCATGTGACGTTTCCCATGATAAATCCGACATTTTTTCTTGTACTTGTGCTTTCGACCATAGGGGGCTTTTCACTATTTATTGAGCCATATGTAATGACTGGGGGCGGGCCATTAAACAGCACACTTTCGGCTGTGCTTTACATATACAAACAGGGATTTTTCTATTATCATATGGGATATGCCTCGACGCTTGGATTTTTCTTTGCCGGAATAATACTGCTGGTAATAATAATTCAGAAGAAGTATGTAGAAAAGGAAAATATACGTGGGTGAGAGTTTGAAAAAATTCATTATTTATATTGTTCTTATAGCAGGAGCCATAATATTTTTATATCCATTTATCTGGATGCTAATGGCCTCACTTGCCCCCGAGCGAGAGATGGGCAGTCTGGTGCTTTTCCCCGGATCGTTTTCCTTAAGCAGCTATTCGCAAGTGCTGGATAAAATACCCATTACGCGGTCGCTTATAAACAGTTTATTTGTATCCTTAAGTGTAACTGCAGGTGTTATTGTACTTGGTTCAATGATAGCATATGCGTTAAATAATTTTGAATTTAAGGGAAGGTCGCTCATATTCTACATAATTATATTTACGATGACGCTGCCATTTCAGATAACGCTTATTCCTCAGTATATATTAATGGTTAAATTCAGGTGGGTTGACACCTATCTGGCTTTAATTGTTCCATACCTAGTAAACGGTTTATCAATAATCATGTTTCACCAGTATTTCAAGACAATCCCAAAGGACATGATAGATGCAGCAAGGATAGACGGCTGCAGTGAGTTCAGGATACTATTCAGGATACTCTGGCCTAATTCAATTCCGGCAATAGTAACAGTAGGCATTGTAACATTTATGGGGATATGGAACGAGGTATTATGGCCAATAATAGTAATCAGGGATGAACATCTGATGACAATGCCGCAGCTAGTGACGCTATTTGCAGTGGGCGGGAGAGCCGAATCGCAGCTAGGAGTAAAGCTTGCAGCTGCAACTATGCTTGCAATTCCAATTGTTGTTACATATGCATTTTTCCAGAGGTATTTCATTCAAAGCATGGCTTCAACCGGGCTGAAGGAGTAGACTTTAAAAGAGGGTTAAAAACAGTATAAAGGTAAAAACAGTATAAAGGTAAAAACAGTATGAAGGAAGAAGTAATCAGTATGCAGGAAAAAGAAACATGAAGAGAAAAGAAACATGAAGAGAAAAGAAACATGATAGAGTGAAGAAGGAGAGTAATCAGGAATACCAGGAAGAGAAAACACAGTGTAATAAAACAAAATGAACAGGTTTAGGTATGTTACAAAGAAAAGACATCAGGTTACTGCCGGATAAGAACCGGGTACTGCTGCAGTTTTTTTATCCCGGCAGTGAAAAGAGAGTAAAAAATATAATCGAAAGAATTTCAGCCCTCAGTGATGAAGCTGCCGAAAAGCTTCTGGATAAAGTAATAGCTGAATTTTCAGGCAGGCACAGAAACTTTCTTAAAGAAATTGAAAATAATTTTAAGCTTGTTGAAAAATACATTCACAAAGGCACAATGATCACATCAAAGCACAAGCTACTTATCGGTTCATATTTTTCAAAGGAGTATTCGATAGAGTCGGCCTCGCTATTTAATCCATCGATTGTGCTTTTCCCTCATGATATAAAGTCGAATGATCAGAGTGCCGGTTTTATAATGAGTCTGCGCTCAACTGGGGAAGGGCACATTTCATCGATAACATTCCGTTCAGGGACAATAGAAAAGAGCGGGCAGATAAAGCTTGATGCTGCCACGCGCTTTATTACGGCAGGTGAGAAGGTATCTTCGGCAGCATCGGATATGGAAAACTTTTACCAGATCAAATTTGACAGGGGTGTTCCGGTTTCCGAGAGGGTATTGTTTCCGGTTACGAAATATGAATCGAACGGAATGGAGGATGCACGATTTGTAAGGTTTATAAATGATGATTCCTCAGTGGTTTATTATGCAACTTATACGGCCTATGATGGCAGGAGCATATCGATACATTTAATTGAAACAACTGACTTTCAGGATTTCAGGATAAACAGGCTTAAGGGGGATGCTGTAAAGGATAAGGGGATGGCCTTATTTCCAAGAAAAACAGATGGTCTGTACACGATCATCTCGAGACAAGATGGTGAGAATCTTTACATAATGCAGTCTGAAAACATATATCAGTGGGATAAGATGCAGCTGTTAAAAATTCCAGAGTTAAGCTGGGAATTTGTACAGCTTGGTAACTGCGGTTCACCGCTGGAGACTGATGAAGGGTGGATACTGCTAACGCATGGAGTAGGTCCGGTAAGGACGTATGTAATGTCTGCGCTTTTATTAGACAAATCAGATCCATCAAAGGTGACCGGGTATTTACCTGAACCGCTTATTAGTCCTAATGACGATGAAAGGGAAGGATATGTCCCGAATGTAATTTATTCCTGTGGTTCAGTAATCTTTAATGATCAGCTGATCATTCCATATGCAATGTCTGACTCAGCCACAAGTTTTGCTGCGATAGAAGTAAAGGATCTATTAGGCAGGATGATCAGAATGTAGGTGCTGTTAATAAGTCTGAGAAAATCCAAATGAAAAGAAGGAAAGAGACCTATGGCAATCACAAAATACAGTTCAAATCCGATTCTAACAAAGGAGAATGTTCCATTTAGGGTAAACAGCATATTTAATGCAGGTGCGGTAAAGCATGAAGATGAATACATATTACTTTGCAGGGTTGAGATGCCAAACGGAAGGTCGTCATTTGTTCTGGCGCGGAGCAAAGACGGATACAGTTTTGAAGTCGACAGGAAGCCCTGTCTTAGTCCCGAAGATCACGGTGAGTTTATAGAATATGTAGAATGGGGGATAGAGGATCCAAGGATAACGAAAATAAAAAACAGGTATTACATAACATATACCGGGTATTCAGATCATATGCCATTAGTAATGCTTGCAGAAACAGGGGATTTTAAGAAGTTTGATATAATTGGTCCGATAACAGAGCCTTCAAACAAAGACTGTGCAATATTTCCTGAAAAGATAGACGGATATTACTGGAAAGTTGACCGTCCTTCGAATGAATCAAGGAATTACATATGGATAAATAAAAGTCCTGATCTACTGCATTGGGGAGAATACAGATTTGTGCTTGGTCCTACGCCGGGCACATGGGAAGCTGATAAAGTCGGAGGCTCGACGCCGCCGGTAAGGACAAAACAAGGCTGGCTCATGCTATATCATGGTGTAAGGGGTTTCGGCATAAGCAACATTTATAAAATAAGTGTATTGTTACTAGATTTAAAAAAGCCCTGGAAAGTAATCGGCAAGTCAAGTGAGCCGATATTACAGCCCGACCTGGAATATGAGAGAGTAGGTGATGTAGGCAATGTTGTATTTACAAACGGGTGGGTTGCCGATGATAATGGAGGAGTGAAGGTATATTATTCGGGGGCTGATACAAATATTTGTCTGGCCACTACAACAGTAGAATATTTATTATCATTATGCAAATAAGCTTTCCAGTTCAACAATGCCTGAAGGGAATAATTATGATTGACAAAGTAAAAATATTCATACTGGTTATGTTTATCTCATGCAGGATAACGGCTCAGCAGGAAAATGCAGTCCTTTCTGAGAACGCAGATACAAGTCTGATCAATACCTCGCATCTTGACCATCTATATGAGAAGGTCAAAATTGAAGGCAGAGAGGCGGGTATAATTCATATATATGCAGAGGCGCCTGATTACAAATGGACTGATGCTCCGGGTGAAGGGGCCGCCTGTGTAGATGATATTGCGCGGGCAGCGATATTTTATCTGAGGTATCACGCAGCAGTAGACGACAGCATGTCTTTAGAAAAAGCCAGGTCGCTACTTGATTGTTTGTTTTTAATGCAGGCAGATAATGGTTTGTTCTATAATTTTATAAACCCGGATATGACAATAAATAAAACAGGCAGCAACAGTCAGCCTAAGGCAGACTGGTGGACATGGCGTGCATTATGGGCAATGGGGGAGGCTTACAGGTATTTTTCAGATAAAGATAAAAAACTAGCCTCTGAGCTTAAAGAAAGCATTGTGCGCGGGTACAGTTCGTTAAACAGCATGATTAAAAATTACCCTAAAACGACTACAGTAAAGGGGATTAAACTTCCGACCTGGCTTCCATACCAGTATGCATCTGATCAGGCTAGTGTAATTATAATGGGATTAATTCCATTTTATGAAGCAGTAAAAGACACGGCGTACCTGCGTTACATAAGAATTCTTTCAAAAGGCATAATGATGATGCAGTCAGGTGATTCATTAAAATTTCCATACGGTGCACACTTAAGCTGGGAGAACACCTGGCATGCTTGGGGAGCAAGTCAGCCGGAAGCACTTTTAAGGGCAGGCGGATTATTAAAAGACAATGAAATGATCAAAAGTGCATTAAAAGAGGTAAATCACTTTTATAATTATCTGGTAAAAGAAAAGTACTTAAATGAATTCAGTCTTTCAGGCGGTAAGGCAGAGAAGGTATCAAAGTATCCGCAGATAGCATACGGAATAAATCCAATGGTATCAGCTTCAATTGAAGCATACAGGCTTACATCGGACACAAAGTATGCAGAAAGAGGGGCGGACTTTGCAGGCTGGTTCCGGGGAATGAATGCTGCAGGCAAGCCGATGTATGATCCAAAAACGGGGCGCTGTTATGATGGACTGGTATCAGATGAGAAAATAAACCTTAATTCGGGAGCCGAGTCGACAATAGAAGCACTTTTAGCACTGCTTGAAGTCGAGCAGAATCCGGTTTCACGCAAAGAACTTCAGGATCTGATGCATGGAAGAGAATAACAAACAAAGAATTATATTTTCTACTATACTGAAAATAACATTAACCATATTTGTTGTAACAGAGATGATATCTGCACAGCAGATCAAAATAAACAGAATAGAGATGATGCCGAATATGCCCTCGCCTTACCAGATGAGAGACTGGAAGGAAGTGGCAAAAGGGTATGATTCACTTGTATTTAATCTTAACCTTACGGGTGAATATCTTCCACTTATATTTATAGAGGAAAACACGGTAAACTATCCTGAGCATAAGAGTTTCGGGCTGCATACAGTTGTAGGCACGCCTAATATCAGGACAGGGGAGGCAATTAATGTTCTGCCTGCAGTAATAGGGGCAAGTCTGGTTGGAATTGATAAAAGCAATCAGAATGGTTACAACTGGGTACTGATGAGTGAAGAGTATTTCAACCGCCGTGCTGATGAAAATGTTTATCTTAATCATCCTTATGCAACATCAGGTGATGACTGGTGGTATGAGACAATGCCGAATGTGTTTTTCTATCAGCTATATTCAATATATCCGAACACGGGAGACTTTGCAAGGCAGTTTACAACTGTTGCTGAGAGGTGGCTTGAGGCAATAAAGGCGATGGGGGGAAGTTCTACGCCATGGAAAGTTCCGAACATGGATTACCGGGCATTCAGTTTTTCGCGTATGACACCAAATGCCCAGGGAGTGCACGAGCCTGAAGCAGCCGGGGCGATTGCATGGATACTATACAATGCACATATAAAGACAAATAATGCCAGTTACCGGGCCGGTGCCGAGTTGGCGATGGAGTTCTTAAACGGACTTTCAGTAAATCCTGCCTATGAGCTGCAGCTCTCATACGGAGCTTACACAGCAGCAAGAATGAATGCAGAGTTAAGGACAGGTTATGATATAGAAAAGATTATTAACTGGTGTTTTGATGTAGGTCCATTAAGAAGCTGGGGAGCAATCTTAGGCAACTGGGGAGGCTATGATGTCTCAGGGCTGATAGGAGAGAACAGTACAAATGATTATGCCTTCATCATGAACAATTTTGAGCAGGCCGGGGCACTGCTTCCAATTGTCAGGTATGATAAGAGATTTGCCCGGGCAATCGGCAAGTGGATACTGAATATTGCGAATGCCTCAAGGCTGTTTTATCCCAAATATCTTCCTGAGTCAAATCAGGACAGCTATCAATGGGCGATGCAGTATGATCCTCAGTCATACATAGCGCATGAGGCGATAAGAAAAGAGGTAAACAGCAAGTCACCCTTTGCAACAGGAGATGCAATAAGGGGAGGATGGGGAAAGACCAATCTGACATTGTACGGGTCGTCGCATGCAGGAATACTTGGAGCAATTCTGGATACGACGAATGTTCCGATGATATTGAAGTTAGATGCAGTTAAGACAGATTATTTTCATAAGGAAGCTTATCCTACGTATTTATATTACAATCCATATACTGAAAACAAAAATGTTGAAATAGATCTTAGAGAAGGGCGGCATGATATATATGATGTTGTCTCCGGGGGTTTTCTGTTAAAAGGAGCAACAGGAAAGCAGGAGATCACGATCCCTGCTGATAACGCAGTTTTAGCCGTAATAGCCCCGGAGGGGGGAAAGATAAGTTATGATTTAGACAGAATGATGATAAATAATGTTATTGTTGACTATCATTATCAGGCCACAGTAGCAAATTATCCGCCGAGGATAAAAAGTCTTTCGGCAGATTCCCTGCAGATAAATCCAAAAGGCAACGCAAGGCTATTCTGCACGGCTACGGACAAAGAAAACGATTCGTTATTGTATAAATGGAGTGCTTCTGAAGGGGAGATTATTTCAGGCAAAGACACAGCTGTTTTTACAGCTCCAAATGAGGCTGGGAAATACGCCATTAAATGTATTGTAACCGACAGTAAAGGGGCAAGTGATTCAGCTACAGTTGAAATATCAGTTGGTTTAACAGAAAATCATGCGCCTGTTATAAAGTCTTTAATTTCACATCCGGGTAAACTGAATTTAAGTGAATCTTCTACCATAACATGCAATGCAGCAGATCCTGATAACGATCTGCTATTATATTCATGGCACTCACAATCAGGCATTCTGAAAGCTGAGGGATCTATTGCCTACTGGAAGGCGCCGCCAAATGAAGGTGATTATGTTATAAGCTGTACTGTAACAGACACCGCAGGCGGAGTAACTAAGGACAGTGTAATAGCTGAAGTGCGTGATTTTTCAAAATATACTTCAGGCAGCCTAATTGCATACTATCCATTCAACGGGAATAGCAATGATCTAAGCGGCAACAATCTAAACGGAACAATGGGCAATGTAACATTTTTAAGTGATCGTTTTGGAAAGCCCGGGAGTGCGCTATTGCTTACAGGATTTGACAGTTATGTGCGTATTGCAAATAATGCATTATTGAACTTCCAGAATGCAATAACGCTCAGTTTCTGGATAAAGCCATACGAATTGCCAGACAGGGAGTCCTTCCCGGTTTCTCATGGAAGCTGGCAGAACAGGTGGAAAGTCTCAATAACACCACAGAACAGGATAAGGTGGACAATAAAGACAACTTCGGGAATAAAGGACCTGGATTCAAAGACAATAGCAACTAAGGATTCATTATATAACGTTACAGCAGTATTTACAGGCAGTGATATTGAGCTTTATATTAATGGTGAGCTTGAAAGTTTTGCCAGATGGAACGGAACAATTTCTACTACGACATATGATCTGACAATAGGGCAGATGCTGCCTGCAGATAACAATTACAATTATCAGGGGATAATTGATGATAT
>JBLNEL010000022.1:0-10776 GCA_050262615.1 Bacillota bacterium | reverse complement strand
CCGAGCAACTTCTTTCGTTAAAGAAGAAATATCCTAATTTTGTATCCTTAAGCAATTATATAAAAGGATTTGACAGAGCAATTAAGAATGGGGGTATTGACGGCTGCAAGGCGGGAAAATATTTTATGAACATTGACAATTACGGCAATGTTGCACGCTGCACGGAGACTACGGAGATACCAGTAGGTAATATCCTTCATGAAGAAGCAGAAGACATTAGGCAGAAGCTGCTTGAAGTTCAGCGTACAGGTAACTGCGGCCAGTGCTGGACCAGCTGCCGAGGCTGGGCCGAACTAATGCACGGACCGGATCAAATAAAAGCATGGAAGGAGTTCTACATTACAGTGCAGGATTACGAATAGATTACGAATAATAACTTTATATGAATAATAAATTTACATATTACAAAACTACAAGAAGCCTCTGTCCTGTCTGCAGCAGGGTTATTCCGGCAAAGATAGGCTTTGTTGACAACTCTGTTTACATGTTCAAATACTGTTCGTCCCATGGCGAATATAATGTACTGCTAAACAGAGACAGGAACAATTATATTGAATCTCTTAAAATAAATAAGCCAGCAGTATACCCTTTGAAAGCATTTCAGGATAAGTTCAGCGGCTGTACTGTAAACTGCGGACTATGTCCTGAGCATCAGCAGCACACATGTCTTCCGATAATCGAGATTACTGACTACTGCAATATGAGTTGTCCTGTATGCCTTGCATCAAATCACAGCAGCTTTAACATGAAGCCTGAAGAATTTAGATGCATTATAGAAAGTCTTATTGCTGCAGAAGGAGCATTAGACCTAATAAATATCAGCGGCGGGGAACCGACGCTAAATCCACATCTAATTGAAATAATCGATATTGCACACAGGCCAGAGATTGTTACGACATCCATAAGCACAAACGGAAGGATTTTTCTTAAAAATAAAGACCTGCTTTTAAAGCTCATAGATAAAAATGTATTTATATCACTTCAGTTTGACGGCTTTAATGAAGCTCCCTACAATACCTTAAGGGGAGAAGAAATCCTCAATGAAAAACTTGAAATACTAAATCTGCTTGAAAAATACTCTGCACGCACCTCTCTGGTTATGACTGTAGTAAATGGGGTAAACACGGGCGAGATAGCGGGAGTTGTTAAATTCTTTTTAGAAAAAGATTTTATCAAGTCGTTGATGTTCCAGCCAGTAATTTTTGTCAATGAGAAATTTCCTTATGAAGAATCAAAGGCTGTTACAATTCCTGATGTGATAAATCTGATATCATCCGGTTCTGAAGGAGTAATAGACAAAAAAGATATTGTTAATCTTCCCTGCAGCCATCCTTCATGCTTTGCTCTTACATATCTTTTGAAGTTACAAGGCGGAGGTTACATTCCGCTTCCGAAGATGGTGGATGTGGAGACTTACCTTGATTTGATAAAGAATAAAACTATTCCCGGCCTTGAAGCCGATTCATATAACACAATAAAAGATAATATATACAGGCTCTGGTCGTCATCAGGAATTTACCCAGAGGCTGAGAAGATAACAAAGACAATAAAAGGCCTGATATGTGAGATGGGCCGTCTTGGAAGAGATCCTGCTTCCGAGGATGTGTTTAAGGTAGTAGAGGGTAATTTAAAATCAATTTTTATTCATCATTTTATGGATGCTTATAATTTTGATATTTCCCGGGCAATGAAATGCTGCAATCAGTATGCGCTTCCGGGCAGCAGGCTTATCCCCTGCTGTGTATACAATAATACCTTAAGGGCAAGATAAATGAATTTATCGCAATATATCTTTAGCAGGTACAGGCAGAAGATATTTAATATTATCCTGTTTATTGTCCTGGGTCAGTATATCTACAGAGAGACTCAGGCAGTGGAAATATTCCGCGATATAAAGGTGATAGATATTACATTTTTTGTTCATAATGTTCTGTTTGTTTTTCTTGTTCTGTTTCGGCATGAATATCAGGATCTTGATAAAAACCCGGTTCACTGGGGTGTATCGATTCTATCTTTTTTCTCAAACCTGTTCTTCTTTAGGCAGGGAGAGTCGACTGGTTTCATATACAGTCTTGCAAATTACTTAAATGCTTTTGCAATAGTCTTAGGCATAATTACACTCATAAATCTTGGCCGCAGTTTCGGAGTTGTTCCGGCAGTAAGGGTAATAAAGACAGGAGGGTTATACGGCTTTATCAGACACCCGATGTATGTATCTGACTTTTTATTCAAACTGCCCGTAGTGTTGAAATATTTTTCTCTTTACAATCTTTTTATATTTGCATTTTCGATTGTGCTTTATATTCTGCGTGCCGGCTATGAAGAGGAAATCCTGATGAAGAACGATGAGTACCGCTGCTATGCAGAAAAAGTTAAGTACCGTTTCATTCCTTTTATCTATTGAGTGGGAGTAAAGTTGCGTTTTCTATTTACCGACAAAATTACAGAAATATCAGGGTGCCATATAAAAGGCATTAAGCGGGTCTCCTTCGAGGAAGGATTCATCGATCAGCTCTCAGCAGAAACGGGCAGTCTGCCCAGGCTACTGATGATGGAATCTGCGGCACAATTTGTTTCATGGCTTATTTTATATAATACTAACTTCACTAAAATTCCTTTAATTGCATCAATTGACCATGCGGAAATTTATGAGTCAGTAAGGTGCGGTGAATATTTCACCGTTGAAGTCACAGTTGAAAGTATAAATAGTGAAGGGGCCGTAGTAAACTCATTATTATATAGAGACGGAAAGAAGATTGCCTTCGGGCAGAGATGTATGTGCACACTTATTGATGCAGAAAAGCTTGTCAGTATCGAAAGCCTTAAGAGCAGGTTTTCTGAACTTATCAGGGATGGGGAGTCATGAAAATTATAATTTTTTCAGCAGTTGTCTGCCATTTTCTTCTATTTAATTGTATTTACTGCAGTGATGATACTTATCAGTCGAGGCTGATGCAGATGAAGTCGAAGTTTGACAGTATTAAAGATTACAGCTGCATATTTGAATCATTTTCCGGCAACGGGGAGAAATCGGCAAATGTAAACTTCAGGTATTACTATACAAAGCCCGGTCTAGTCAGGATGGAAATTCTGGATGGAAAATATTCCGGCACAATACTTCTTTATAAAGATAATTCAGTAAGAGTAAAGCCCGGGATATTCTTTTTAGGGTTATTCAGCTTTACTTACCCGCCTGATCACCGCTATGTATGTGATTACAGGGGAAACGGTCTTCATAATTCTGACTGGGGGTATTTTATAAAGGAGCACATAAAACTCATATCACTTACAGAGAGCAGTCTAAAAGGAGAGGAAACCATGAACGGCAGGAAGGTTCTCATGTATGAGCTTCTTTCAAAAGATCCCTCAAAGTCGAGGTCAGTAGCAAAAGAGCAGATCTGGATAGATAAAGAGCAGAATCTTTTGATCAGATACCGTCAGTATAATGCTTCAGGCAGCCTAATACAGGCGGGCAATTATAAAGATATCAAGATAAATACCGGGATCAGCAGTACCGTCTTTACAGATTTTTAATCTTTTTAGATAATAGCAAATTCAATGGAACAAGCAACCTTAACAAGTAAGTAAACACAATGATGTCCGAAACGGTCCGAAAAGAACGCGAAAGAATTAGACCCTTTTTTGAGCAGAAGGCAGAAAAGTCTATTGAATTCAGTCTTAACTGTCCTATAGAAAAAAGGATTGGTTATATATGCGATGTAATGCATCCCTATCTGACATCGGCAAAGCTGAATTTTAATTTTACAATTTGCAAGATAGCCGAGATAATCCCCCTTTCCTCAATCAAAATATTCATTTACAGGCTAATGGGAGTAAAGATCGGGAAGGGTGTATTTATTTCACCGGATGTAATCCTTGATCCGCATTTTCCAAAGCTCATAACCCTAGAGGACTATTGTGTACTCGGCTGGGGGACAAAGATATTCACACATGAAATGAGCACAAAAAAATACAGGGTAGGAAGGGTGACAATAAAAAAAGGGGCTGTTATTGGCGGTTTCTCAATAATACGTTCAGGTGTCACCATTGGTGAAATGGCTCAGACGAGCATATATTCTTATATCTACAAAGATGTTGCCCCATATGGTTATACAAAGCAGACCGGGCTGGTATATGAACAGCAGTAATACCTTATCAAAGCATGCAAGATGGATGAAACTGGGAATGCAGGCTTATCTTTTTCCCGGATACAAGCGATTTAGGAAAAAAGTTATTGAACTTTCAGAGATCACTCCCTCTTCAGTTGTACTTGATTTTGGATGCGGAGTTGGTCTGCTTGAGGAATATCTTAAAGGTCAATTAAATATAACTAATGGAAAGATAACAGGCGCAGATGCCGGGGAAGAATTAATTAAAATTGCAAAAACCGGATTTGCTGATGATAAGAGATTTGAATTTGTGGTTATTGATAAATGCGGCAATCTGCCCTTCCCGAACAATAAGTTTGATATAATTATCAGCAATCTTGTTTTTCATCTTCTAAATAGAGAGCAGAAGGAAAAAGTATTAAAGGAATTTAAGCGGATTCTGAAACCTGAAGGACATATACTTCTGGCTGAGATAGGAAAGCCGGAAGGAATTTTTGGCTACTGGATTAAATTTTTAACACTGAAACTATGGGCCAGAATCTGGCCTTATGAAGTAAACAGCATTGATTCTTTTAATGGGTTATTACATGGATTTATTTATTCGGCAGGTTTTACTACAGTTAGAACTATATGTAAAATGAAGGGCTACATTGATTTCATTTACATAAAACAAAAGGATTAATCTATCTTCGATATAAAGATCACGGTGCCGGATAAAGACAAACATGTCACAGAGTTAACGATGGAGCCGGCTTTTGTAGTTGAGGGTTATCCTTATACTGCTGTCGATCAGAATGAGCCGGGTGTGGTATCTATGCCAAAAGAATATAATCTGTTTAACAATTATCCGAATCCATTTAATCCAACGACTATAATCAGTTATTCTTTACCAAAGCAGTCTTACGTGGAACTGAAAATTTATGATATGCTAGGCCGGGAAGTATCGACACTTGTAAATAAAGAGCAGATTGCCGGTGAATATAAAATAAAGTTTGACGGCACTTCCCTGCCCTCGAGTATATACATATACTCTATTCATGCAGGAGAGTTCAGGGCATCAAAGAAACTTATGCTTTTGAAATAAGTTCCAGGGCAGATAACCTTCTGCCCTGCTCTTATCTCTTCAAAAAATAATTTCTAAAGATTCTCCAAAAAGATGCAGATTGCTCTTTTTCCCGCACCATCGATCAGTGCTAGCATAAACAAAGGTGAAATCTACTTTTAAGACAACGAATCATTTTCACATTTCTCTAAGGTTACATTATTTATGAATAAACTCAGTATTACTTTCTTAAAATGATATTTCTTGACATTAAGGTAAGCAGTTTTTATTTTCATGCAAGCAAATACATAAAATTCCTACAAAACTGGCAGAGGCAGCTTCGTAAATTTATACTCTTTTGTTTTTACTAAATCATAACCTTATCGGAGTAGAAATGGAGTATACTGCGGCCTTACGTTTTCTTGAAAATGCTTCCTGCTTATTTCTCCTGATCGTTTTTCTTCTTTATCAGTTTTTCAGAACTGCCAAATGCTGTCTATAACTCTCTTGTTTAATCACTGATACTTAAAATTTTGAACTTAGCAAAGGAAAACCTAATGAAAAAAACAGTTTTGTTTCTTTTTGCCTTAATTTGTATTTGCTCAAGCATCACTGCACAGACTACCACTTATTCAAAAGAAGAAGAAAAGATGCTTCATTATGTCAACAATCAGCTTATGTATTCTGTAAAATATGACTCACTTGAAATGATTCCTGCCGGACTTGATTCCTGCAGACGCTTTTTAGAGAAATATCCAAATTCTTTTGCTAAACCAGGAGTCTTAAACTACATGTTTATGATGACAACACAAATTACAAAAGATATGAAAATTATCTTGCCTCTAGTAGATTCCGTTCTTACTTATGATCCTTCAGCCAGATACACTATTGCCCAGCAGCTTGCAAAGAAAAACATTGGCATGGCTTTGGTAAAAAAACTTATCACAGATATTTATTCCACTTTAAGCGTACCTTATCATAAATTCTGGGTAAATCGGCAGCTTGCAAGGATTGCTTTAGATGAGAGAAATACTGCCTTAGCAAGAAAATATTATGAATTATCCATAGCCTCTGATTCAATAAGGGCTGAGGGGTGGTTTGAATATGCTTCTTTTCTTAAGAATACCGAACAGACTCAAGAACTTGAACAAGTAAAGAAAAAAATAAGGTCAATGGAAGAACAGGACCGGCTTCAGTATTTGGATTTCGCAGATCATGGACCAAATATCAACAAGCCCTTTCTAGACCGAAAAATGAAAGATATTAATGGAAACCTTGTTGATTTCAGCAAATTCTCAGGCAAACCGATGGTTGCTTCAATGTTAAGTTTCTGGTGTCCACAGAAGAAAGAATGGTCAATAATAAAAAAGATGAAAAAGGATTTTCCTAATACAACTTTCTTATTCATTGACTGTCATGACACTCCAAAAGAAATAAAAAGCCGTTATCTAAATAAACCAGAGTACAGCTTCCTCAAAAAAAGTACAATTGTCCTGATAGATAAGGAGTTTAACGAGCAATTTTCAAATCCAAATATCGGACAGATATTTATGATTGATAATGACGGAAATATCCGAAATGAATATGGAGGATACATAAAGGAACTGGAAGAACTAATGAGAAAAACTCTTAAATCAATTTTGAAAGAAAAGTGATTTAATAATGTCACCTGGCAGAAGGGCTGCGCCATTCACTGCGCGCAGCCCTCTACAGAAATTGATGAGCTTTGCAGCTTTGGCGGAGAGTTTTGCTCCACATTCTATACACTGCCCAAGCCTGATAACCGCTAATGTTCCATAGCTTGCATTGAAAGTATTTAAAGTTTAATATTATCTTGAGAAGCGGATTACCTTCCCATAAAAAGTAAGAGCCCATGCCTTGCTTTCATTCAGGAAAAACATGTCTGCTATAGGGTCATCATTACTGGAAAAGCTATACTGTACATTGAAAGTCTTTCCGCCATCTTTTGTATTGAATATTCTGCTTGTATAGGAATGGTTTACAATTGACCAACTATTGCTGCTGAACCATCCGTTATTCTGGTCGGAAAAATATACATTATCATTTTCCTCTCCTTCGACTGTAATGATCCTCGTCCAATGTTCTCCTCCGTCATTAGTATAGTAAACTGAAGACGAGTCATTACTGAATGAACTTAGTTCCATATTTTCTGTTACCCAGCCTGTCTTGTCATTCAGGAAATAAATATTATTTGACCACATAACCGGCAACTGAAGCACAGTCCACGACTGGCCGTTATCAGTACTTTTTTGCAGCACTCTGCTTATCCAATAAGAAGCAAATGCAGTATTTCCAAAAGTGAAGAAGTCAGAGGCAGCATACTTGTATACTGATGTTAATGTCCAGGTTTGTCCATAATTATCTGATGTATATATGTTTTTATTTGATCCAAGCCATATCCGGCCGTTTTTATAATAAAGAAATGTTATGAAATTTGATGTATCCTTATTAAAGGAAGTTTTCTGCCAGTTAAGTCCGCCGTCAGTTGTTTTATAAAGAAATGGGTCGCTACCACCAATAAAACCAATTTTACTGTCAATAAAACATATTGCAAGAAGATTTCCTTTGTTGCCAATTGATTGCTTTGTCCATGTAAGCCCGCCATTATTAGTGGCTGAAACTTTCCCGCTGTTTCCTAAAATCCAACCATTCTGCGGATCTGCAAATATATTTTTCCAAGCCCCAGATCTGAGCCGGCATTAGAAATTATTTCCCATTTCCCCTCCTTAAATTCAGGTGATACAGGGTTTTCATCTTTATTACAGCTTACAAAAACAACTGCCAGAATAACAATAATCAGATTAAAGATAAACTTCATGAGTTATATTATAGGGGATTTAGTTTCTAATATATTCTTTCTTTAAGTAATGATCTTACAAATTTTTACAGTATTAATTCTTATTTTAAATTAAAGGCATTACAAAAGAATAATATTTTATTTTCGTCAACCAATTTAATGAATTATAAGCAAAAAGAATCAGTACAATTAAGATTTGATGATAAAAGTATTTGTAGAACAAATTTCAGGCTGAGGACATTTGTACTGATGCAACTCCTTTCATAACTTCTTTTCACATTTTTTTTGCCAAACCAACTTTTCTTACTGTTAATACAGGTAAGATTCCAATTTTTATTGTAATTTGTGCTGCTTAATACAATTCATTGCTTTAAGACTTAACAGAAAAATAAAAATTAAAGTACTATGCCAACAATAATAACTCATGGAATAGTTGGATATTCAGGCTCCACAATTTTTTCAAGCAGAAAACAATCGGTTAAATTTTTACTACTTTCGACTTTATGTTCAATATTGCCAGACTTTGATGCAATTTCCTTTAAGCTGGGTGTAAAGTATGGGGACTTTTTCGGCCACAGAGGCTTTTCTCATTCAATTGTATTTTCTGTTATAATTGCCATAATTGCCTCAATAGTAACTATTAAATATATTAAGGTTAAGAACTTCAGGTTCTGGCATTATCTCATTTATTTTTTTATCGTTACTATTTCCCATAGCATCCTGGATGCCTTTACTGATGGGGGCTTAGGAGTTGCATTATTTTCTCCATTTGATAATACCAGATATTTCTTTCCATTTCATCCTATCAGAGTTGCACCTATTTCGATATTCAGATTTCTTTCAATAAATGGGATTCAGGTATTACTTAGTGAACTGCTTTGGGTATGGTTTCCACTTTTAGTCATAATAATGCTAAAAAATAAACTCAAAAAGGAGCAATCCCAAGGGCAAACTGACTAGTATAGTCCAATCTGTTATTTTTCCGATGAAGGGAACGGAAGGAAAAATGATAAAATCAAATTATAATGAACTTATGTATCTGAGTGCTTTTAATAAAGAGATTGGGACCGGCAGTTATATATGGGGAGCTCCTGCCGTAGTAGTGATGAAACCTCTGAAGCTTGCTTATGTTCTGAAGCTAAGCATTGGAGTTAGCTTTAAGCTTTGAGAAGTCATGCAGATATTTTCCCCAAACCAGTCTATAGTCAAAACCGTATCCGGCCTGAAAATTAGTGCTTCAAACTGTCTTTTCGTGGCAGTGAATTTACTCCCCTCTTATTGCAAAGGAAAGTTTATGATTTTATTTTCTACCGGCAGGAAATATGCACTCTGTCCAGTGGCATAGTACAATTTATTTCGTATTTCCTGAATGCTTGTTTCGTTCTGAATATACCCTGCCTGCACATACCAGGCCAATACTACATTAATTGGTCCATTTTGATTGGAGAAAGGGAATTTTGATAGTTTTTCCTTTGCAATCTTAAGTTGATAACTTTTGCTTAATTTATCCTTAAGAATAACTAAGCTGTCCAGGAAAAAGGCAGGAATAATTGTTTCAGTATTTGATTTTATCTTAAGTGAATCACCATAGAAGACAAATGCATGCATAGATACCATCGCTGCATTGACTTCCATACTTTCTTTCCCATATGTTACCTTAGGCCATTTGTATAGATTCTTATCAAAGTCAAGCTTCAGCTGAAAAGTATAGAACTGAGTACTATCTGCACTGCCTTTCTGAATTTCCCATGTACCTTTGTAAAAGCGTTCAAAGTTTTGTGCGGGTGTATTTGAAGTATCTGAAGACGAAGTGGGATTTGAGGATTTTTGGCATCCAAAAATCATTGAGCAAAAGATAACAATAAGAAACAATTTGTTCTGCATAGTGTAAAGCAAGAATTTTATTTATACTGTGGATTAATGAGCAAACGCAAACATTTCAAAAATATAGATCCTTAAAATAAGGACTCAGAATATTATAGAAAAATTCCTATTAAAGTATAACAAAGGTTTGTCGAACAATCAACATTCAGAGATTGTAAGAATGTTTACAATTTGATACTATCCCAGAGTTAATATCCCAAGGATTTTTCAGTTCAGGTTAACCATACCTGAGTCAGCAATATTTATCAGGTATTACTTTATTTGAGAAGCAAAAGCTTACCGGACCGGCTGAAATTACCTGTACTGAAGTTATAAAGATAAATTCCGCTCGGCAGGTCAGATGCATTAAATATTATCTCATGCTTCCCTATTTTTTCGAAGCCTTTTACCAGTTCCCTGACTTTTCTTCCAAGCAGATCAAACACTGTTATTTCAACTAAGTTGTCTTCAGGTAAACTATAGAATATTTTAACCTGCGCATTAAACGGATTAGGATATGCAGACAGACTGTAGGAGTTAACTACTGAATTATTCTTTTCATTAACATCTGTAAATCTGTATCTTACCTGATGAATATAGACATATGGGGAATCGACTATCGGAGAAAACAAACTATCTGTTCCTGTTAGTGAAATGCTGTTAATAAATTCAGCTTTCTGAATATCATAGATCTTCATTTCATTATTTGTTTTAACTGCCGCATAATTAAAGGACCTGTCGAAGCCGGATCTGTCACGCCACAGTTCTGTCAGTAAAGTCTTCCGGTTTATAAACGTAGTATCTTTTATGTTAAAATCATAACTTGAAAGTTCAAGTCCTTTCAGCAAATAAATCTTATCATTTTTATAGTACCAGGGATCAGGGCCTGTGCGCGGGAAGTAATCAAGTGAATCTTTGAAGAAAGTCTTTATATAATTAAAATT
>JBLNEL010000021.1:0-4752 GCA_050262615.1 Bacillota bacterium | reverse complement strand
TCCATGATCTCAACTGCATCATCATCTGTCCATGAAATATACCGATCAGGAGTCTGCACCAGAAACCAGCCGCGGCTTTTTTTATAAACATTAAGCGGAGTGCCAAGCAGAGACTGTGTGGCCATTTCAGCAGAATGTTCAGGATTTGTCCTTATATTGGCCACTGAAAGATTAACCACTGCGTAAATGCCCTCTTTCAAATCTTTTGAAGGAAGCATTTCAATACTATCTTCAGCCTTATACCCCATAGCCTTGAGCTTTGAGAGCAGTTCAGTTTTTGCTTCGCTGATATTTGTCTCGCCTTTAAGCCTGATAACACTGCCTGATTCTTCAGTAACTATGTCAAAAATTGAAACTCTTTTATCTGGGGAATATTTTTGTTTTATCTGTGTAATAATTTCATTTATCTGGGTCATCTTTCTGTTCTCTTGTGCTGATGTGAAACTAAAAGAGGTTAATAATAGAACTAAAATAATTAAAGCGTTTTTCATATGTAAAACTTTTATTAATTAATTGTGATTACAGAGCACTCCTGCCTTTATATCCTATTTCCTGATATTTGGAAATATTAACTGCCGTAAATTATGAATTTATTTTAAATTAGTAAAACAGATCTGTTTTAGATCTGCTTCCCTGCCGGAACAGTAAACATAAAACGGCTTCCTTCGCCTGGTCTTGAGAAAACCATTATCGACCCGCCGTTCTTCTCTACAAATTCCTTGCATAGCATAAGACCAAGTCCTGTTCCTTTTTCATGATCCGTTCCTTTTGTACTGAACTTTTCACTTAACTTAAATAACTTTGTAGCATTTTCAGCACTTATTCCTACGCCATTGTCAATTACATTAACTTCAATAAAATTATCTTCTTTATGGGCTGTAAGTTTTATCTTCCCGCCTGTATTAGTAAATTTTATTGCATTTGATATAAGGTTACGCAGTACCGTTTCAATCATGTTTTTATCAGCATAGGCTGTAAGATCAGGCTGAAGATCAAACTCCAGATGCAGCTTTTTCTTAAAAGCACTTGCCTGATAAAGTTGAAAAAGTATGTCGGCCAGATCACTGAAATCAAAATTTAAAGGGGCAAATTCAATTCTTCCCGACTGAAATCTGGACCATTGGAGCAGATTTTCAATTAACCTGAAAACTCCATTGGCAGATTTATGAATATTAATTGCAAAATCCCTTATTTCATCTGGACTTAATTCCTCCAGGTAATGCGCTAAATATTCTGAGAATCCCAACAGCGCCGTAAAAGGACTTTTAAGATCGTGAGCTATTATTGAGAAAAATTTGTCCTTGTCGGCGTTTAATTTCTTTAGCTTTTCTTCATACTGTTTTCTTTCAGTTATATCTTTCCCAATGCTTGTTGAACCAACTACATTGCCCTGCTCATCAGTAATAAGTGTGGTATTCCAGGTGATTATTCGCTCTTCACCCTCTTTCGTAAAAATGCTCCCCTCATAGTGATGGGGAATTTCCCCGTCTGCTATCTTATCACAATAGAGAGAAAGTAGCTTCTCACCTTTACTTTTATCTAGGAATTTATTGAACCAGCATTGCCCTAGTATCTCTTCTCGCTTCCAGTTTGTCAGTTCAAGTAGGAAATCGTTGCAGAATGTAACTTTACCATGTACATCCAGTATAATTGCAACCATCTGTATATTTTCCAGAATTTCCCTGAATCTTTTTTCAGAGTTTTCCAGTGCTATTTCAGCTTTTTTTCTTTCTGTAATATCAAAAGAAATCCCAACTATTCCTATTGTGTTTCCATCTGCATCTTTATATGGAAGCTTGTCAGTCTGAACCCACCTTAAACCTTTTGAGGTTGAGATTGCTTCAATAATATTCCTTTTTGCTTTACCCGTAGTCAGTACTTCTTTGTCATCTGCCATATAATCAAAAGCATTCTTTCCCAGAAGCTCCATTGTAGTTATTCCGGTCAGCTTATCCTGAGCAATGCCTACAGCTTCAGCAAGGGCTTTATTTACAAAGATATGCCTGTCGTTTGCGTCTTTGAAGAAAACATGTGCAGGGATAGTATCAAGGATTATCCGGAGTTCATCCTGAGAAAGATTAATAAAACCATTTTCTGATAATTTGAAGTAGCCGTTTATATCGGGGTCTTTTGTAAGTGTATTAATTTTTGAAATATTATCCATTTTCAACTTTCAGTTCCTGACCGGTAAGGATTTAATTAAGTCCCCAAAGTTAAAAAAAAATTTTAACAATAGTTATTAAATTCTACCGGTAAAATATCCCTGAAAGATTCCATTTAGAACTGAAAATAAATAAAAGGCTGAATTTCAGCAGACCTAACCTGTATAACCAGCCATATCATGGCAGCCAGAATAAAAGCTTTACCCAACAGTGGAGTTCTGGTAAAATATTCCTGTATTTTCAGCTCAGTTGACTTAGGGATAAAATGAATGATAAAACCTAATGCCACAAACAGGCTTACAAGCGGATATCCTGGGATAAACTGCATAATGACACTTCCATGGAAGAAAGTGAATATCTGAGTTATTACCGTCATCGCAGTTGTAAATGAATTAGCCCTGAAGAAGATCCATGCAAAAGCAATAAGATTGAATGTAATAAATACCTGAACGTACCTTAATATTCTGGAATTCTTTATGCCAAGTTTATTGTAAATATAATTCTTTGGCTTCTTTGTAAAGAGCGAAACAGCCATGTAAAATCCATGCAGCGCTCCCCAGAAAAGAAATGCCCAGCTTGCTCCGTGCCATAAGCCGCATAAAACAAATGTAATTACCAAAGCCGAAGCATTCCCGAGCGTCCTCAGATTCCGGAACTTCATCTGAAGCGGCTTAAAAACATAGTCCAGCAGCCATGAGGAAAGCGAAATATGCCAGCGCCTCCAGAACTCAGCTACACTCGAAGCCTGATAAGGAGAATCAAAGTTATTCATCAGGCGGAATCCCAGCAGCAAAGCAATTCCTATTGCTATATCAGAATAACCTGAAAAATCACAATAGATCTGCAGAGCATAAGAATAAACACCCAGGAGATTTTCTAAGCCGGTAAACCTTTCAGGCATTTCAAATATCCTGTCTACAAAGTTCGAGCTTATATAATCAGCTATAATTGCTTTCTTAAATAATCCGGAAATAATTAAAAGTACACCCTTCCCTACATAACTCTCAGGAATAACAAGCTTTTCCTTTAACTGCGGAAGGAACATGTGTGCACGGTCAATAGGCCCTGCAAGAATATTGGGGAAAAAAGAAATATAAAGCAGAAAATTCGCAAAACTCTCCTCAGGCTCACTGTTTTCCATATAGAGATCTATTACATAGCTTAATGCCTTAAATGTATAGAACGAAATTCCGATCGGCAGAAAAACATCCAGCAGATTGATCTGTGATGAGCTGAGATCATTTACGATCTGTATAAAAAAATTTGTGTATTTAAAATAAACCA
Source organism: Bacillota bacterium (assembly GCA_050262615.1). GTDB lineage: Bacteria > Bacteroidota > Ignavibacteria > Ignavibacteriales > SURF-24 > JAUZPB01. The sequence goes on along the minus strand of JBLNEL010000021.1, from coordinate 1,306 downwards.
GCACCCCAATATTTATCACAATAGATCCGACAAGCAGAAGTTTTCTCTTCAATGCATCCTGCGAACTGAAGATCCATTTGCCGGCATAAAAATTAAATACAGAACTTAGAATAAGCAGTAAAAAATAAAACCCGCTTACTTTATAATAAAAATACATTGAAAATGCTATCAGCAGGTATATTCTTATCTTATTACTTTTATTAACTATCTGGTATAATAAAAGCAGCCCTGTAAAAAGAAATATAAACAAGCTTGAATTGAACAGTAATGGATCTGCCGGATCATATTTAAAAAGATTCAGCAGTTTATTTATATCAATATTTAATAACATTTTCTTATCGTTAATTATTATTTATTATAAAGCAGTCAGAGTCAGTGTTTACCTTCAGCCAGTGTTTACCTTCAGCCAGTATTCACTTTCAGCTAGCTGTCAGCTCAATTTAGAATCAACTAACTTCTGGAGATCTCCAACTTTTTTTAGCTTAAGGACTTCCATGCTCTTAAATCTCAGATTAAATTCTTTTTCTACTGCAAGTATTACATTTACATGACTTAAGGAATCCCAGCCCGGTACCTGGTCAGCAGTAGTTTCATCATGAATATCATAATCTTCTATTTCAAGAGCTTCTAAAATAGCTTTTTTTAATCTTTCTGAGATCATTATAAACTCCAGATGTTTTCTTCTTTTTTTAGAATTATTCTTTCTTTATTTGCCTTTCTGCTGGGCTTGCCTGCAGAACTTTTTATCAGCCAGCGCGACGGAACAAGATATACCTTCCTGATACTTACATCAATCTGCATTGCAGCCTTAATTATTCTTAAACGAAGATCCTTTAACTGCTTTTCATCACTCAGACTCGTTTCAGCAACTACACTTACCTGCTCGCTCCCGAGTGATGGATCCTCTTCGCCAAATGCAACCACTCTGCCGGGAATTACTCCTTCGACCTGACTAACCGTATCTTCAATATCTTCTGGATAAAGATTGTTTCCAGCTACTATTATTATATCTTTCTTCCGGCCTACAACGTAACAATGATCTTCATACATAAAACCATAATCACCGCTGTAATACCAGCCGGACTTTAATACTTCAGCTGTCTTTTCAGGATAATTTCTATACCCATCGAACATGGATACTGACTTAATAACGATCTCACCTACCTTACCCTGTTCAAGATCTTTTCCTGATTCATCAATAATTCGTACCGAACATCCTGAAACCGGCTTCCCTGATGATACATATGTCTTGCCTGCCTTAATATCTTTTGTCGGAACTATTCTGCCTTTTGAAAATTCCTGTCTG
>JBLNEL010000020.1:0-12877 GCA_050262615.1 Bacillota bacterium | reverse complement strand
CGCCTACTCTGATGTGTCCGACGTTGAAATACTCCCCCGTGAGTATAACCTTGTGCAGAATTATCCTAACCCGTTTAATCCTGCTACAGCTATTAAATATTCACTTGCAGCAGAAAGCAGGGTCAGGTTAACGATTTATAATTCAATCGGGCAAATTGTCTCACAATTGATCAATACAACTCAGGGTGCCGGCAGCTATAATATCTTATGGAATGCCGGAAATATTCCATCGGGAGTTTATTTTTATTCCCTTGAAGCTTCATCTGTTAATAATAATGAAAGCTTCAGGTCAGTAAGAAAGATGCTGCTTTTGAAGTAATGTCTTCCAGATGAAAGTAAAAGTCCCCGATTGCTGGATCCGGCTGATATTTTTTTGAGAGGCCATAGACTGCAAAGGCATTTACCGCAAAGGGAAAGCCGCCTTTCCCTTTGCAATATATTCTATCTGATCTTTTCTATTTTATTTTTTTTACAGTCTTTCTTTTTTATAAGTTTTCTCTTTCATGTTTCAGGAGCCACTGTTTTCGCCAGATCCCGCCGCCATATCCTGTAAGACTGCCGTCTTCGCCAATTACCCTGTGGCATGGAATTATTATAGATATTCGGTTTTCCCCGTTTGCATGTCCTATAGCTCTTACAGCTTTCTCTAATCCGACTGTATTTGCCTGCTGCTTATATGATCTTGTCTGGCCATAGGGAATTTTAAGCAGTGCCTGCCATGCTTTTTTCTGAAAATCTGAGCCTATTAAAACAAGCGGCAGATCAAATTCATGTCTTTTCCCTTCAAAATATTCATCCAGCTGTTTTTTCAGTTCTGAAAAATAGGGACTATCGCCAGGCAATACGGCAGCCCGCAGAGATTTTTCCAGGTACTTAATTTCGGCCTCAAGCATTCTTCTGTCTGCAAATTCAAGCAGGCATATTCCATTTTCTGCTGCTCCGGCTAACATTGGACCAAGAGGTGTGGAAAGCCGCGTTATGGTAACTACCTGCTTCTGAGTACTTTCTTTCGGGCGGAAATTTGCAGCTTTTTTGAATGCTTCCTGGAAACCGCTTAAAGAATCGTAACCGTTTTCCATAGCGGCTTCAGCTATTTTATCACCGAACTTTATATTTCCAATAGCTTTATTTATCCTTAGAAGTCTCTGGTAGGACTGGAAAGTAATTCCATGATTTTTCTTAAACCACCTTCTGAGCTTATTTGGATCGATTTGTTTATCCCTGATAAATGAGTCGGAAATGCGGATGTGCGGGTTCAATTCCAGTTCCTGCAGAAACGTTTTAATATAGTCCGGAACATTCCCTGCCTGTTCCATCGGATGACACACCTTGCAGGGTCTGTAGCCGTTAGTAAGGGCTTCTTTGATTGTTTCAAAAAATTCCACGTTTTCTTTTTTAGGTTTTCTGGCTGTACAGGTCGGGCGGCAGAAAATACCCGTGGTTTTTACACCGACAAAAAAAAGTCCTTCGTACCTGCTGTCTTTTTCTAAAAGTGCCTGGTACATTATCTCATTGTCAAGAAACAGATCATTCATTTTATTTACCTGCTTTCTATATAAATACAGCTGCTGTTACATAAATATTATATGGAAAATTAAGAAAGCCATAGCAGCATATCCACCGAAAACTTATCATGTATTTAAGAAAAATTCATTAAGATTACAGGTTCTTACTTATTCAAAAAACTTAAGTTTTAATTATAAAAAGCTAAACTTAAGGCAATAATTTTTACCGTAAATTTTGGGTACTTCATTTCGACAATCTGGTATAACAGCATGCGATTTTTATTCATTTTTCGCATTTTTTGAAGCATTTAAGGCCTTATATCGCCCGGAGGTAAAAGTAAATGTATTGTAGTTTATACCTCAATATTAGATATTTCATGATCTTAAAATCCACGGTATATCAGTAAAATAACCTTAGAATTTCCAGTCTTAAGACTGATTTTTCCTTAGCAGGGTTATACAAATATTTTGTAGAGTTAATTTTATTAAGATACGCATTTTAGTTATTACAGTCTTTAGTTATTACAGTCTGTTGATGTGAAATCTTTATTTCTGCAACGGTTCGATAATGGTTTTTCAAGAAGAAGATTATATGAATAGACACATTTTTCCAAAACCCGGCTTTTTCCATAAGTTTTTAAATAGATTAATTACACGTAAATCGGCAAAAAAGGATTACAGGCAATGGATTGGGGCATTCAGAAACATTCCGGGATTTTTGGCTCTTGCATGGAAAGGTAACCGGAACCTAGTTCTTTCAAGCGTTTTGCTCAGGATCTTTTACTCAGCAATCCCTGTAACAATACTTTACGTAGGCAAATTAATTGTAGATGAAGTAATTCTTATAGTTGAAAGCCATAACCACCACGATCTTTCAAGGATCGTTACATTTATTGCTTTCGAGTTTGTTTTAACCGTCTGCTCAAGTTTTCTCAGGCGCGGCATTCAGGCTAATAACCGGCTTGTTTCAGAATTCTTTGTGAACCACTCTTCCTTAAAGCTGATGGAGCACGCATCAGGTCTGGAACTCGATCAGTTTGAAAATCCCGAGTTTTATGATAAACTCCACAGGGCAAGATATTACACACAAAACAGGGTCGATTCCCTGATAGACATTTTCGACCAGATTCAGGATGTCTTTATATTTGTTACACTGCTGTTCAGCCTTCTTACTTTTAATCCATGGCTGGTAGTACTTTTAGTTTTAACATCTATACCCTCTTTACTCTCTGAATTTTACTTTAACCGGGAGACTTATTCATTTATTGAAAATTCAACTCCTGAGCGCCGGGAACTCGATTATTTATGCGAGATCAGCACAAGTAATCAGACCGTTAAAGAGATAAAAATATTCGGACTGTCGGACTTTTTCATCAAGCAGTTTAAGAATCTTTCGGGCAGACATTACGAAAAGAAAAGAAATATTACCTATAAAAGAACAAAATGGAGCCTTTTCTTCTCCATTCTGAGCAGCGTAGGTTATTACGGCAGCTATGCACTTGTGGTTTCATCAACCATAAAAGGCAGTATTTCAATTGGCGAGCTTACGTTTTTCTTCGGTTCTTTTGAATGGCTTAAGGAACTGCTTGAAATCTCTTTCGACAGGCTATCTAAGATAGCACAAAGTGCACTGCATATTCAGGATTATTTTGACTTCTTTAAGATGACCCCGGAAGCAAAGCAGAGTCCATTGCGCAGGCCTTTTCCAAAGCCCATACTGTTTGGTTTTACCTTTGAAAACGTGGGATTCCAGTATAAAGGTTCAGATAAGTGGGTTGTGCGAAATCTTAGTTTCAGTATAGATCCAAAAGAAAAAATTGCGATCGTAGGCGAAAACGGTGCAGGCAAGACCACTATTACAAAGCTTTTATGCAGGCTTTATGAACCGACCGAAGGAGCAATTTACTTAGACGGGCATAATATCCGTGAATATGATATTGATGACTATCATAAAGAGATCGGTGTTATTTTCCAGGATTTCAATAAATATAATATGAGTGTGGCAGATAATATTGCCGTTGGCAGAATTGATCAGAAAGATGATATGAACCTTATTCAGCTTTCGGCAAATCAGAGTCTGGCAGACAAATTTATTGAAAAATTGCCCCAGGGATATAATCAGCTGCTTGGCAAACGGCATGTAAAAGGAATTGAGCTTTCAGGCGGACAATGGCAGAAACTGGCACTATCGAGAGCCTTTATGCGTGATGCAAAACTTGTAATTCTTGACGAACCTTCTTCAGCTCTTGATCCCCGCTCGGAATATGAACTATTCCAGAGATATATTAAATATACACAGGAAAAGATGGTCGTACTTGTTTCACACAGGTTTTCCAATGTGCGTATGGCAGACAGAATACTTGTGCTTAAAAACGGAACACTCGTTGAAAGCGGAAGTCACAGAGACCTGCTATTTAAACAGGGGCTGTATGCTGAAATGTTTAATTTGCAGGCACAGGGATACAGATAGAATTATGAATTAAGAATTATGAATTATGAATTATGAATTATGAATGCCTGACAGCCCAGGGCTTGGTTGCCGAAGGCTGGTGGGGGGCTGGATATATAAACTCATAAATTTAATGTTAAATCTGCAATTGCATTCGATGGATTGCAGATTTGATTTCTGATAAATTGGATCTGGAATTCATGATTTCTGCTTGGTGGTCAGTATTATGCTTTTGAGAATTTTCAGGAGCTCACTGGCATTTTGTTTTTGAATGGATATTACATTGGGATCTATATAATTTGTCTGCGATAGTAATTCCAGCCAGTACAATGTTTCATCACATTCTTTTTGTGCAATTTTCATTTTGTGAATAAAATCACTCCGGCTCTCTGCATTCAATGCTTCACGTACATTAGAACCAATCGATGTTCCCGCACGCATTAATTGTTTGCTTAACACAAATTCTTTTTTGACTTCAATAAGATACTGGCAGGTTTTTAATATATCCAGAGCGAACATATAACTTTTATCCTTCACTACATTCCCCATATTCCCCCCCATGAATATGATAATAATATATTAATCTTTATCCCATATTCATAACCTTTAATTCATAATTCCTGCCTGTCGGCAGGCAGGCTTAATTCATAATTCTTAATTCATAATTCATAATTAATTATTTACTTTTCTTTTACAATTTCTTGACAAATCCTCCTTTCGGATAATGTATGTTTTATTTGAATAAAAAACATATTGAAAGTAAACCGGTGGAGGAAATCAAAATGAAAAGCTTTACAGCAATCTTATCAGTATTAATACTTGTATTAATAAGCAATCTGGTCCCTGCCCAGGATACACTTACTATTCTTCATTTAAATGATACACATTCGATGCTTGCTCCAATGGCTCCAAGAACTGAAGACCTGAAAGGTACTGTTGGCGGAATTGCCCGTGCTGCCACTGTTATCGGTATGACAAAAATGACAGATCCCAATGTACTTACACTGCACGCCGGTGATGCATTTGTAGGGGATTTCTTCTTTAACGCATTTGCAGGAATTGCCGAGTTCAGACTCTTAAATGCAATCGGATTGGATGTCATGACAATAGGCAACCATGAGTTTGATCTTGGTCCTGCTGTTCTTAAAATGACTTTAGATTCTTCTTTAGCTGCAGGAGGGTTTTCAGTTGTTTCGTCAAATCTTATCCTGGAAGATCCTCAGGTTGCTCCGCTTAAGAATTATATAAAGCCTTACACAGTAAAACAGATCGGGAAACTGAAAGCAGGGATTTTCGGACTTGTTACGCCTGCAGCAAATATACTTTCATCTCCTGCTCCTGCAGTAGTTGATACTGATATTGCCTCTTCAGTAACTAAGGCTCTTACAGCTTTAGCAAAAGAAGGATGCGATATAATTATTTGTCTTTCACACCTTGGAATTAATAACGATAAAACAATTGCAGGTTTAATCCCCGGCATTGATGTAATTATAAGCGCTCATGATCATATCATGACTAACTCCCCTGTTGAGGTACCAAATCCTTCGGGCAAAAAAACTTTTATTGTTCAGGCAAATTCATGCTACTCACATATTGGGAAGCTTAGCCTGGTTATCAGTTCCGGCAATATTACAAAAGCCGCTTACAATCTGATAGCGCTTGACAGTACAATTCCCGAAGTGGCTGTTATATCTGCCGCTGTTGACGGGCTGATAAAAGATATTGAAGCACAATTTGGCCCTGTATTTTCACAAAAGATAGGGACATCTGAAGGATATTTTTCCGAGATAGCTGAATCGTTATCTGTTTCAGGAAGTCATGATACTCACATCGGAAATCTTATTACTGATGCTTTCAGGTGGAAGACCGGAACACAAATTGCATTTGAAGCCGGAGGTTCTACCTGTATGCCGATATTCAAAGGTCCCATTCTGCCGGTCGATATATTAAGGGTTGTTCCTTATGGTTCTAAGCTTGCAAAGTTTAGGATGAAAGGTATAGACCTATGGAAAGGGCTTGAAGCTGGAGTTTCACAGATTGAGGCTGACGATGAGCTGCTTCCGCAGGTATCAGGGCTTCGTTATAGTTATGATATTTCAAAAGATCCGTTCTCAAGAATACAGAGAGTAACAATAAATGGTATTGATATAGATACAGCTGCTTATTACACAGTTACATCAACAGACTTTATGATCAATATCTTATCCTCCATGTTCGGAGTACAGGTAACAGATCTTTACATATATAATGACTCAACTGAATACGATGTACTGAAAGATTATATAATATTTAAGAAAGTAATTTCTCCACAGGCTGAAAGCCGTCTTACACCGGTAAATGAGCCGGATAGAGTATTGCCTTCAGGATTTTTTCTCATGCAGAATTATCCTAATCCATTCAACCCTGCCACATCAATTGAGTTTTCGCTTCCGGAAAAGGAATATGTCACTCTAACAATTTACAATTCCTGCGGAGAGAAAGTATGTGACCTAGTAAACGGCTGGCTTGGCGCAGGTCCCCACAGGTCAGTCTGGAATGCAGCAGGCCTTTCCTCCGGCATGTATATATACCAATTAAGAGCAGGGGCAAACATGGCATCACGCAAAATGCTTTTAATAAAATAGAAGCATTTCAGAAATTAAATATCTTTTTTGTCCTGACGTGTGTTTAATATAAATTATTTTATTATCTTATCTCTCAAACAAGGGTCTGGATCATTCGGCAAATAATCGCACAGCGGAGTGTTTGTTATGGGGTGACTCAAAATAAATTAACTCTCTTTATAGATCTGCTGATCTTCTTAGTCTGCATTGCAGGAGTTTACCAGGTCGCTGAGAAGGCAGACCTGCCATTTCATTTCGAGGATTATGGATCCAGTCTTACTGTCGGTCCCGCCTCCCGGAATACAGAAAGTTCTGTAAGTACCGGTGATATTATTCTTAAAGTTGAAGAAATTCCCGTAAATAGCCGTGATGAGATCGAGATAATTTTAGATGGAATGACTATCGGTCAGACAGCACATCTTTCCATTTTAAGAAACACCTCTATAGTAAATGAAGAAGTCACGCTTACAAAGTTCTACTCATGGTTCTACATTTTATGTGTACTAATTTCAGGCATCATTTTCTTCATTGTTGCCGTTACTGTCTTAATAAAATCTCCAAAGGCTCTGGTATCAAAGGTTTTTCACTGGGTGGTAACCGGCACAGGAGTTATAATAATGACTACCTGGGGCAATTACTCTGTTCTGCCAATTAGCTTAAGTCACCTTACGCGCGGAGCATTCCATTTCGCATATGCTTTTGTACCCGTATGTTTTCTTCATTTTACTTTTTTGTTTCCAAAAGAAAATTACTTCAGGCTGAGAAAGCTCATCCCTGTGCTTTATGCAATATCCCTTATTCTGTTTTCAGCAGTCCATCTCTGTTACTATCTTTTTTTTACTAGCAGGATTTCCGGCTACATTGATCTTTATTCATTAAGCTTTAACTTCTCAAGATTTTACATAATATTATGCGTACTTGCCGGAATTATGATATTTGTAAAGTCCTACAGATCGGCGTTAACTACACCCGAAAAAAAGAAGTTAAAATGGATCTTTTTCAGTCTGATAATTGGTCCCGGCAGTTTTATTCTGTTCTGGGTAATTCCGCAGGCAGTCTTAAACTATGGACTTATTCCTGAGGACCTGATCATTCTGCTCATGATGATTGTTCCTGTTGGTTTTGGAATTGCAATAATCAGGCACCATATCTTTGACATTGATCATATAATAAACCGAAGTCTTGTTTACTCAGCACTTCTGGGCGGAATTGCCATGGTATATTTATTTACAGTGTACATTGCCGCACTATTATTCCCTGGCGCTACAACACCAGCTGTATCGATATTAATTACTGCATTTATTGGATTGTTATTTGCTCCTGTTAAAGAGAAGGTCCAGTTATTTGTTGACAAAAAGTTCTTCAGGGTGCGCTACAATTTCCGTCTGGCATCAACAAAATTACTGGAAGGAATTAAAGATTCCGGCGATATCAATGCACTAGCAAAAAAAGTAGTTCACGAACTTAACAATATTATTCCTGTTGATAAGTCATGCTTTCTTGTCTATGAAGATAACAGCGCTCTCGAGATAAAAGCTTCACAGAGCACTGGAAAAGAAACCAGCAATTTCTGCTTTCAGGCTGAAAAAATACTTCTTAAAGCTATGCCGGGCCTTTCAGAAGCTTCAGCTGCCATAGAAAAAGTTGAAGCCGGTTCAGTTATTAAACCTCTGAAATCGTTCCCACTGGCTTCTTATAAGATAAACCTGATCTTTCCTGTGAAGTCATCAGATAATCTTCTGCTTGGCCTGCTTGCAATCGGCAATAAAAGATCAGGTCATATATTTACAATTGAAGACATTGATCTTTACAATGAAGTAGTCCTTGAATCAGGCATAAGTATAGAAAAGATGCGGCTGAACGAGCTGCTTATAAAAAAACAATTGGAAGAAAAAAAACTGATCGAATTAAATGAACTGAAATCATTTTTCCTCTCAAGTGTTACGCATGATCTGAAGACCCCTGTAACATCGATCAAACTGTTTGCCGAGCTTCTTGAATATGGAGAAAACATTCCGGCTAAGCAGAAGGAGGAATATCCGGCAATCATTATTGGAGAGTGCGGAAGACTGACCAGATTAATAGATAATATTCTGGATCTGACAAAAATTGAGAAAGGAATTAAGGAGTATCACTTTGAATTAGCAGAGCTGAATGAAATTGTCAGGTATTCAGTCAACATTATGTCATATCAGTTAAAGCTGGAAAAATGCTGTCTTAATATCAGTTATTCTGAAGACGAGTGCTTTATACATGCAGATCCCGACAGTATAATAAGTGCGATGGTTAATCTGATCTCAAATGCAATAAAATATTCTATCTCGCCAAAGAAGATATCAATCTGTGTTTCAAAAGAAATGGATAAAGCTATTTTCAGGATATTTAACAATTGTATTCCATTAAAGCCTGAAGAGATAGAACATCTGGGGCAGGCTTACTTCAGAGCTAACAGCGGCCGCAGCAATACCATACCAGGAACGGGTTTAGGTCTCTATCTCGTTGGTCAGATACTGCAGGCTCACGATAGTACAATAAAGGCTTCATACGATTCAGGCAAAGGATTATTATTTACTATTTCGATTCCATTATGGAGGTCACATGCAGCAGAGAATACTTATAATTGAAGATGATCTTGCAATACAAAAAGGGCTTGAAACCTCTTTAACTGCTGAAGGATATAATGTTACCACTGCCGAAGATGGTCAGAAGGGATATTCACTTGCAGAAAAAAATGACTTCAGCTTAATAATACTGGACCTGATGCTTCCATATAAGAACGGACTTGACATATGCAGAGACCTGAGGAGCAGGGGTATTGCTACGCCAGTTATTATGCTTACAAGCAAAAAAGATGAAATAGATAAAGTAGTTGGACTGGAGATAGGAGCGGATGATTATCTTACAAAACCTTTCAGCATCAGGGAATTAAATGCCCGGATAAAAGCAGTGCTAAGGAGAGTTGCACGACCTGAGAAAGAAATGAATTGCTACAAATTCGGCAGCATCACTGTTGATTTCAATCTCCATGAAGTACACAAACACAATAAGCTGCTTGATCTGACAGTAAAGGAATTTAATCTTCTTAAATTTTTCATTGAGCACGAAGGTCAGATAATAACCAGGAATCAGCTTCTTGACGAAGTATGGGGATATGACGCGTTTCCGACGACCAGGACAGTTGACAATTATGTGCTTGCATTAAGAAAAAAAATTGAAAACGATCCTTCTTCCCCGGATCATATAATGACAATCTATACAGCGGGATACAAATTCATCAAATGATTTATAGTCCAAAGTCTTCCCGCCAGAGCGGGAGTCCTTAGTCCATAGTCCTTAGTCCATAGTCCTTAGTCCAAAGTCTTTAGACTCAATTGACTATTGACTAAACGACTTTGGACCTTGGACCAGACGACCTTGCCCTAAACGACTTTGGACTTTGGACTAAGGACTATGGACTGTTAAAGGGACTTAGAACAACACATCAATTTTAACAAACGGACTTACAATAACCGTTTGAGATAGATTACTTAACCCCTCCAGTTCCTTCATTATACTAGCACCAACTATAACCCTCTGCGACTCTGTGATGTTAACAAATATTCCAGGATAAACACTTAAGTAGCTTGTCGAAGCCTCGCTCCTTGTATCTGTAGTATATTTATCAAGCACAAACGGGTAATGCTCTTCGCTCATCTGATTGGGACTGAAATTTAGAAGTGTCTGCCCGAAGTAGCTTGCTCCCAGGAAGACATTAAAAGGCATTTCAGCAGAGACCGTATTGAAAGTGAGGCTCATATAAAGGTTCAGCTTGCTGTTTTTATCAATATCATGATAAAAAAGAATAGAAGTCTCCTCCGGGTTCCATAAGGATTTTGTTTTCGTAATAACAATTGTTGATGCGTTATATAGGTACTGCTGCAGGTTTAGACCGAATGAAACACGGCTTGCCAGTCCCCCTGACTCACCAAAGATTCCCAGTCCGAGAGATCCCCCGAACAGGCTTTCGGAATTACTTACCGAATATGATAATCCGCCTGTAATAGATGTGCTTTTACCAATAGGCATATCAAAGTCGACTCCGGCTGAAACCTCCGGCAGCTGCCAGCTTATATTACTGCCTTTATAATTATAGGTATTTCCGCCGGATTCCTTAAAACTCCAGGTACCGTCGCCATTAAATACAGTATCTACCTGAAAATACCCCGAGGAGTTTACGCGTGGGCCATTTACCTGAGCCTTAAGCATACGTGTGTTATTAATATATAGCCTGGGGGATATTGTGATCTTATCAGCCAGCTCTTTTTGCGTTACCTGCACCGGCGGATGATTTATTGGTCCTGCAACTTCAGCTTTCTGCAGGAATATTTCCTGTTTTACTGTTGTACATCCTGAGAGGCAAAGCAGGCAAACAGATAAAACAGTTCCGATCAGTTTAATTTGCTGCATAATTAGAATTCCTTCATTTTCCTGCAATCAATATAAATTCAGCCGGGCATAAAATTGTCAAAATCCGGTCAAAAATGGGTAAATACTTTGTAAAATCAACTTCTGCAGGCAGAATATTTACGTCAATAACATAATTTTTTTCAGTATGTATATCAACTCTATAATTTCATGTTTTTTCCGGTTAAATAACTTCCCTTTTCTGCCGATTATAATGCAAGCAATATTTACAAAAAAGAACACTAGCCCAGGGGAGACAAATACCGCATTATGGAAGTTAAATCAATTAATCCGGCAATGAAGATTCTTCTTGTAGAAGATGCATCTGTAATGAGAAAAATGGAGCGGAAAACGCTCGATGCAATCGGACTGAAAAATATAACGGAAGCTGAAGATGGAAATGACGCTATTTCGAAACTCTCCTCAGGCGAACAGTTTGATCTTATTATAAGCGACTGGAACATGCCTAATAAAGACGGCTACGAACTTCTGCTTTGGGTAAGAGCTAATGATAAGCTGAAAAACCTGCCGTTCCTTATGGCTACCGGCCGCGGAGAAATAAAGGAAGTTACTGTGGCAAAACAGGCCGGTGTAAGCAGCTTTATTTCAAAACCTTTCAATGCTCAGGAATTAAAAGACAAAATAGAAGAAGCCTTCGGCCTAAAAGATGCAGATCCTGCCGTTGAAGAAAGACAGGCGCCAAGGATCACGCAGTCAGGAAAAGTAAGACTTAAGGTTGCACATATTCAGATAACTGATCACCTGGTATTAGGAGTATTAAAGCACCTTATAAATATTGGTGAACTCACACCTAAGCATTTTGAACTCGAGACCGAATGCATGTCGAGCTGGAATCCCGTTGCCAAAGCACTTGAAAAAGGTACAGTAGACGCTGCATGCGTGCTTGCGCCTATTGCAATGTACCTTTACAGCTATGAAGTCCCCATAAAACTTATACTTTTTGCACACAGGAACGGCAGTATTTTTGTAAGAAGCAAAGCAGGCAGGGATGACGCTTCAGATCCTGCCAAATTCTTTAAGCAGAGGTCATTTTTTATACCGCATACAATGTCTGTTCATAATATACTTGCACATATGTTCTTTACCGGAATTGGAATAAAGCCCGGTGTTACAGGAAAAGATGATATTGATATTGCTTTGGAAGTAGTGCCGCCTGTTAAAATGCCCGAATTCCTGGCCTCAGGACCTGAATCTGCAGGCTACCTTGTAGCCGAACCGATAGGGACAAAAGCAATAGCATCAGGCATTGCAGAGCTGCAGTTTCTTTCGAGTGAAATGTGGGAAAACCATCCATGCTGCGTAGTTGCAATGCAGGAAGATTTTATTAATAACTATAGCGAAGCAGTTTACGAATTTACTGAAATGCTCGTCTATGCCGGCAAATATATCGACCAGAAGCCGGGAATGGCAGCTGAAGTTGCTGTTAACTTCCTTGATCCCGATAAGAGTCTGGGCCTTAAGGTTCCGCTTCTTAAAAATGTTTTAACCGAACCGCTCGGAATTAAAACAGGTGATCTTTATCCTTCAGTTGATGACCTTGACCGCATTCAGCGCTATATGCATTACAAAATGGGTATTGGAAACCTGATAGATCTTAATAAATTTGTTGATCTCAGATTTGCCGACAAAGCATGCAAAGACCGCTCGAAGTCCAGGCCAAGCCTCCTTCATGAGTCAGACGGCAGAGCACTCGAGATACTTAACCGCAGACTGCTTGACGATAAGGAACAGAAAAGAAAATCGCTGCTTAATAAGGAAGGCAAATATCTTATGTTTACCCTCGGAAACCAGCAGTTTGGAATAGACATACTGAAGGTTAAGGAAATCGTAAAAATGGTCCCCATAAGATCGATGCC
>JBLNEL010000019.1:0-31452 GCA_050262615.1 Bacillota bacterium | reverse complement strand
GTTCCTAACGGCAGTTATTCATTAAATCTCAGCAGCTACCTAAGCAACGGCAGCAGCATTTTTCAGACTATAGGGTTTAACGTTCAGAATGCAAACGTTGACCTTGGCCTTATAAGGCTCTCAAAACCAATGACCATCATTTCGCTTGATACGGTTTCCTCAAACACTCTTACTATTAAGTGGAGCAAAGTAGCTGACGCAGCCTTTACATATTATTCCATCTATAAAAAAAGCACGCCTGATTTCGATGAAACGACAGGTGAATTTCTTTATAAGACTATGAACCCTTCAGATACATCCTTTACAGACAACTCATACGTAAAAGGACAGGGGAAATATTACAGGGTGTTTGCCCACACTTCACTTAACAGAATTTATGCAAGCACAATTGAAGGAATAAATACTCCGCCTAAGGATTTTATTTCAAACGGAAGCTTTGAAAGTTCACAGAGAGGCATTCTTCCTGATAACTGGACATACGACAACCAGGGCGTAAACGGCTTTAACTATATGAAGCTCTCCTCATCTGAATTTAAGGAAGGCAGAAAAAGCCTCGAAATTTACTGGGTCGATACAATTGCAAACTATTCACATAAGGCCACTCTTTACCAGAGAATTCAGGCCAGCAATCTTGTACCCGGCAGAACATATAAGTTTTCTTTCTGGGCAAAATCATCAAAAGAAGAAATAGGCGCTTCACTTTTCCTTGAAGACCAGCCTAATTACCTTTCGGTTCAGAGCGGACAGGACTGGACATATAAAGAGTTCACCTTCCTGATGAAAGAAGAAATAAAAAATATACGCATTGAGATCAATTCAGCCGGCAGGCCCAAAACAGTTGTAGATGGATGGATTGATAATATGACTCTTATTGAAGTAAAGCCTTAATAACTAAACAGAGCAGGGGAAATAATGCTGCCGGTAAAGTTCAGAAATATAATTATTGCGCTCGTTTTAGTTTTTACAGTATCATGCAAAAAAGCAGACACCAGCGTTGCAGCTCCCGCTTTGCAGGATGAGAACTCAGTTGTAAACCGCTTCGGCTTAATCCATACGCAGGGAAACAGGATAGTTGATAAAGACGGAAACACAGCTGCACTTCACGGCATGAGCCTTTTCTGGAGCCAGTGGGGAGGAAAGTACTACAACGAAAACTGCATTAAATGGTTAAGGGATGACTGGAACTGCACAATAGTAAGAGCAGCCTGCGGCATAGAAGCTGGCGGCTACCTTACAAATCCGCAGGCTGAAATGTCTAAAGTTACAGCTGTAATTGATGCATGCATAAACTCAGGAATTTATGTAATTGTTGACTGGCACGAAGAACATGCGCAGAACCACCTTTCGCAGTCAAAAGAATTCTTTAAGACAATTGCGCAGAAGTACGGCAGTAAGCCTAACATTATTTATGAACTCTTTAATGAGCCGCTTCAGGTCTCATGGAGCAGTGTTATAAAACCATATGCCGAAGAAGTAATAAAAGTAATAAGACAGTACGATCCGGATAACCTTATTGTAGTCGGCACACCCAACTGGTCGCAGGATGTTGATGCAGCTGCAAAAGATCCCATAAAAGATACTAACGTTGCCTACACGCTCCACTTCTACACCGGCACGCACAGGCAGCCTTTGCGCGACAAAGCAATTTCGGCAATCACAATGGGCATACCTCTTTTTGTAACCGAATACGGAATAAGCGAAGCAAACGGAAACGGAGTAATTGATTATGCTGAAACTCAGAAGTGGCTTTCATTTATCGACAACTACGGCCTTAGCACATGCAACTGGTCTGTAATGGATAAAGACGAAACCTCGGCAGCCTTAAAGCCTGGGGCAAATGCTTCAGGCAATTGGAAAGAAAGCGACCTGAGCACCTCCGGAGCATACATCCGCAGCCGCATCCGCCTGTTAAACAGCAGCATCTTCGACCAACTGAAAACTGCCGGCAAATAAAAACTGCCGGAAAACTCTGCACTAAAATTTCATTCAGGGCTCCGCAAACAAAGGAGCCCTGAAAAAAAACTCATACATTAAAACTCCTTTGTAAATATTATTCCAGGGTGCCGGCTTTTATTTTATTCTATAACAGCCCTGCCGTCTTTCATGGCGTCTATCATTTCCTTTGTTAGTCCCGGCACTTTTGCCAGATCATCCCAGTTCTTATATGGCCTTTTATCAATTATATCTTTTGCCCTGTAATCGCCGATTAAAGGCAGATCGCCTATTTCCTTCAGACTCGCAGTATTTAAATTAACAGGCCCACTGTTCTGTCCTGTCTTGCCGGCATTACTTTGATCCGGATTATTTTTCTCCGGATTATTTTTCTCCTGCCTGTGTATCGGAGGCTTTCGTAAGCCCGGATATTCCTCTCCCATATACTGGCTTCCTCTTCCTCTGTTTCCCATACCTTCCTCCTTTATAAATACTTTTATAAACAAATGTTTATATTAATTAAATAACACAAAGCTTATAACAAATTTTAATGAACCCGGCTTAATATTAAAGCCAATTATAACTACCTTCAGTATGAATATGAATTTTGGAAAAAGACCACTGACTATAGCTAAACTTTTATTAAGGAACCTGAAACGCACAATTGCAATTCCTCATGCAGGCGGCGCCGAGGCAAGTATTAAAAGCATCCGCGATAATGTAAGCATCCGCGGCTCAAATTTCTGGATACTCTTCTGCGGTGCAATGCTGGCTTCACTCGGATTAGATGTGAACTCTGCTGCTGTTATAATTGGTGCAATGCTTGTCTCTCCGCTTATGTCGCCTATTCTCGGCGTGGGACTGGGTATTGGTGTAAACGATAAACCTCTGCTTATGGATTCACTGAAAAATTTCGGCATCGCAGTTGCCTTAAGCCTGCTTACAAGCTATATATATTTTCTCATAACACCGCTTGGAGTCGCTACTCCTGAAATACTGGCAAGGACTTCGCCTACTCTGCTTGATGCTGCTATTGCTTTTTTCGGCGGCATGGCAGGAATGATTGCCAATTCCAGAAAAGATATTACTAATGCAATTCCGGGAGTCGCAATTGCAACGGCTCTCATGCCGCCGCTCTGTACCTCCGGATTCGGACTTGCAGCAGGTGATTATACAATATTTGTGGGAGCTTTTTATCTGTTCTTTATTAATGCTGTTATAATAAGCCTTTCGACCTATATTGTCTGCCGCATGATAAAACTTCCTTATGTGGAAATTTTAGATGGGCTTACAAGAAAGAAAGTGCACAGGTGGATAACCATCTTTGTTATCATTGTTATTATTCCAAGTGTATACATACTTTATACAGTAATAAGGGAAGTCAACATAAACCAGAAAATAACAACATTCATAAAAGAAAAATTAAAAGATGACAGCAGGGATGCACTGCAGTGGGAGAGGGTAGAGCTCGATTCTCTTACATTAGTAAAGGTATATATGGTTGGAGAGAAATTGCCCGATAACAAAATCGCATCTGTAAGCCGTTCATTTGATCAGCTCGGGTTAAATAACTTCAGACTGAAACTTATTCACATGAATATGACCGAAGAAGAACGCAGGCAGCTTACAAACCAGGCTGCAGTCGACGTGCTGAAGACAATGGAAATAAAACAGAACCTGCTTATCCGGAGGCAGAATGAGATCGACAGCATAAGGGCTGTCCAGTCAGGTGATTCAGCCCTTGTAAAAGAAATAAGCGGTGAGATAAAGATCCTTTTTCCCGAAATAGGAGATATATCGTTTTCCAGAGGCCTGATTGCTCAAAAAGACACACTGCAGGAAAATATACCTGCAATACTTGTCAGTTACCGGCGCGGAGTCAGCATATATTCAAGAACAGAAATGCTCAGCAGGCTTGAGACCTATTTCAAAAACCGAATGAAACTGGACACCCTGAAAGTCTACCAGGTATACTGACTTTAATAGACCGGATATATTTACCCGTGCCAGGCTGACTTTAAGCCTGGGATATCTAAGTTCCTAATTCATATTTTCGGTCTGTAAAGCTGCTTCCTCCTGATGTTTAATGTGACCTGCTGAAAAATTCCTGTAGTAATATCCCAGCAGGAGAATATAAGAAATGCTTAAGACCTGATTCAGTATGTACACTTTTGTATTTGCATTATTAACAGGATACAGCTGAAATGTATTATGAAATGCGTGCGCACTAAGCACAAAATAAAATGAATTTGTCAGAAGATACAGCAAACCGTAAAATATTCCTGAGAGCAGAAAGGCAATAAAATAATTCTGATCAAATGAGGGACTGGCAACAGCATGCAGCATAGAGAACAGAGTAGCAGAGAAAAGAAAAACAAAAATTAAATTGAACTTGTCCCTGAAGTAACCGATAAGAAAAGCTCTGAAGAATGTTTCCTCAGCTGCAGCTGCTATTACAAACGATATAAAAGAAAAAATGAAAACCGGTGAAAATTCAGGAAGAAACAGTGAGAAGCTGTGGTGAAATATGAAACGGTCTATTACAAACATCTGGATGTTTACAAAAAAAGGAACCAGTATTCCTGCAAAGAGAAGAATAATATTCTTTTTATTCAGCATCATACCTAATTTTCTGAAATCAGCCTTATAAACCACCTTCAGGCAAAATAAACATCCGAGCAATAATCCCATAGAAAAAGAATTGAACATTTCATGACTTATCTTTGCATAGCGCACAAGGTTATCCAGGATTACAATGGATGCAAAAATAAAAATTAAAGAAAAGATGAACTTCCAGAGATGCCTGAATTCGCCTGAACCGTTAAATAATAATTTCTTCAAGAGAGAGACTCCTTCTGATTGTAAAAAAGAATATTGGGCTATAACAAAGAAAAATTATTCACAATCTCATTTATGCCTGCTAAGGTATTTCTCCATGTACGTTGAATATTAATTATCAGACTTGATCAAAATAATTACTGGAGTGTAACTTCAGAGCAAAAATTAATTTAATTATTCCTCATTTCAAAGCAATATTGGATCTAGCCAGGAAAGGATTTTTTTGAAGGATGGATCAAGTCTCAAAAAGTCGAGATCAACTTATGATCCGGATAATTCAGAAGCATTCTTCTTTACCTCAAGCCTGATTTTTCCGCTCCCGCCATCGGAAACAATAGTCCTTTAGATTATAGCTAATTTTCCACTCTCCTGAAATCAGGTACAAAGCGAAGTTTTAGGTACTGGTATGGGTTAAAATATGATATCTAATATTAAAAAAGTAATAATTATAGAAACTGCTCCACCTAAGGATTCTATAGGAACACGGTATCTTTCCTTTACATAATCATTCGGCTGCTTTCCAAGAGTGAAAAGTATGATTAGAAAATAACCAACAGTAAAGAAAACAGGTTCAAAGATTGTTTCAAATATCATTTCTACCATTTATACGATTCCCATTTGATTAAGCTGCAACAATATGCAATTGACTGTGAAAAATGTGGCGTCTGTGCTCCCGCCATTAGGGATAGTGTGACGAAAGATAAAGGTTCAGCAAAATTAATGTTTTAACTCAATAATTATCAGGTTTAATTGTAATCTTCTTAAAAGCCTTAAATTTGTCTTTTGCATTAAAAAATGTCATTTCGAACTCATTGGTAGTTATCCTGAGAATTTAACACTAAATACATACAACCCCTCCTTCTTTGCAATGGTGCTATCGTTTATAGGAGAATTAATATCAATAATGCCTGACGTTCCAAAGTATAACAGATAAGCAAATAAAAATAATGCCGATAAGAAAAGATATAGAAATGAATGAGGCATCTTTTCTTTTAGCTTAATGTAGTTTTTAAAAGCTTCAGGTGGAATTGTCTCTTCTTAATTATGATTAAAAAATATTTACTATCCCAATCCCGAATGAATATATGGGCTCTTGATCACTTAGGGTAATGCCAGCATTAAAAACGCTTATTTTATTTCCGTTATTTACCACATATGAAAGCGACAATTCCGTAAAGGGAATAGTAGTGGTTAAATCAGAATATTGGTTAAGCTTTATTTCTGTCCTGGAATATTTTATTGCAGGCAGTAATGATTTACTTTCGGCAATATTGAATGAATGAGAGACAGCAGCTCCATAGGTTAATGCTCCGACTTTTGCTACATCGTACTGTAAGCATGCAGAAATTGAAAGCGGAAATATCTCAGACTGCTTTACGGCATGTATATTTACATATGGAGAATACACGGAAGAATATAACTCAGCGCTGCTGAAATGTGTTCTGGAAAACAAGTATGTATACGCAAGACCCAAATCTACTGTGCCCAGAGTTGTAACTGCCGCTTCTCCTGATAATCCCACAAGCTTTGGATGAACAGCTGCAGAAAATCCTAAGGATATTGCATTGGTTCCTCTATCCAGATATTCTCCTTGTGCAAACAGGGATTCGAAAGATAACAGGATAATTATACTTAATAAAAATTTCATCTGTCTCATAAATGATCAAAAATTATTTGAGGTTAATTTGGCGATATTATAGATAGTATTATCGGTTTCAAATCTATTTATATATTTTGAGTAATTGTTCTTCCGCTCCCGCCTTCAGAAGGGCAGGTGGAAAATTATCAATCAATGACCTGGAATGAAAGCTCAAAAGTTACTTTAACTTTTTTATTATTCTCATAAACCACAGAGTTGATTTGATATACTCCTGCGGGGTCAGTCTTTTCAATATGTAATAATATCGGTTGTTTGACTAAATGCATAGCTGGAGCCGGTTCATCTTTCCATACTTCTAACTGTTCAAAATGTCCATACTGTGAGCCATCAGGCTTTGTAATTGTAATATCATATGTAAGATCAGCATTCTCATTTGTATCTTTTCCATCTGTGGAAAAAATTATAATCGGAATTACATCTTCTCCTTTTTTATAGGTGTCAGCGGATGTTATTGTTGGCATCTCAGGCTTCTTCCATTCTTCAAAGAAGTTTTTATCCTTTATTAATGCGTAATGTATCTGCAATCCGTCCTTATTATAATCCCTTAAAGAGCAGAGCGGATCCGCTTTTTTATCCTTCTCCCTTTTTTTAATTTCTATTATACCTTCTTTCATTTGTTCCTTTATTTCTCCAGGCATAGAATTTAAAAGCTCATTGATGTGGACCTTAAGATCGGGAGGTCTGTTTTCAAGGGTTTGTTCAAGATATTCTTTGACTATTGGGTAGCTCTTTGCATTAGAACATAATGACCATTTTGCCGTTATACCTGTAAGAAAAAGGACAAGTGAATCTTTCCTTCCACAATACCTTAATTCGGAAACAAGTCTGTCCAGATACCTGGTATCACCGGAGGCGAAAAAGCCGCTCCAGACAAGATCGTTTATAGATGGATCATGCCCTCTCCAGTTTATAACAGTATCCTTTATCTGACTTAGCTTCAGACACTGCTTAATTAACTCCTGCGAGTATTTTAACTTATTTGAAAGATCATTAAAATCCTCAGACTTATCCTGGTATTTTGACAAAGCCACGGTTATAAAACCTATATATGGAAAGACAGAACTTGACTTGCTTAAAAAATCCTCCTCGCTGTCTATGATCTTAATAATATCAGCTAAAAGTTCAGGACTTGGGTGTTTATAGAAACTTTGCATTTCCATTGCTGCTTTTACCTGAGGACTCGTTGTCTGGGAATAAGAAAAGGAAGGCAGGAATTGTATTATAAATAAAAAGATTATAAATATGGGAAAAGACTTCATTTCAGATCCTTATTAGTATAAACATGATAATGGAAAGCTGCATTAAAACCGCCTGGGACTGCCTTATATTCAGATATAAAGCATAAGCACTTTATGCATTACATCTCAGTTCCGCCTGATGTCAGCAGCAAAATTCAGGCAGGGGAAAATACAATTAATCTCAGATACTTACCTGTATTAATAGTGTGAGATTCGAGCTTGCAGGAAAAATTCTGAAAATAATTTTGATAATATTCCGGCTTATAGGGTCCAGTTCGGATGCACTGATCCTTCATTCTTAATTACTTCCGGAATATCATCAAAACTCTTTTTCATAACGTCAAAGCCGTAAAATCTATAAAGAAGCGGAAGAAAAATACTTTTATATCCCTTGCAATAGGCAACAATTGAATCATTGACCAAATCTCCTGCTATTACATCTGTGCTAATTGCATATTGGTTTAATAAAATGTAATAAAATATTTCTTCCACTTTCCAGACAGTACCATCTTCAAGCCGGATATTTCTTTCCAGACCATATTTTTTATTTATCAGTTTTCCATTCCTGATATTATTTATTGCCTGCCTTATCCCAAGAATATATGCACTGTCTGCTCTGACCGGAAGACCCTGGCTAATAAGAATATCCTGTTCTCTTTTTTTAAAATTATCAGGCAATCCGTCAAATGTTTCTTTATTGTAATTTGACGGTATACTTAGTTGAAGAGTATCGGTTATTTCTTTTAAGATGGAATTTAGTCTGGATATCTCAGATTCAGTCAGAAGCTTTCTTCTTTTCTGCAGCTGTTCTGTGTTCGAACAGTTCAGAAAGCTAATTGCAAACAGAACTAACAGCAAGAATTTATAATTCATAAAAAATATATTTTTATATTAAAATCGATTTTGAAATTAAAATAGTCTTAAAAACTCTATTCTTAAAAAAATTTGGCAAATAGTCGCAGCTCAACTTCATCGCCTACAGTTTTATTAGCCATGGAATCAAAAAGATCCTCATTAATTACAAGTGAATCAATTACAGATGGTCTCACCACACCTCTAAACTTTGGATAAATAGATTTGAATGTTCTGGCATCAAGATTCGTATGAATTGTATCCATATAGATAAACTGTTTGTATGCATCAATGTTAAAGCCATTATATACTTCAACTTGAGCAGCTTGCCACCTGATGTAAAAAGCTTTTGTTACAGTGCTGTTTTCAGATTCATAAGGTCTTATTCTTAAAAGTATATTTTCTTGAGTAAACCCAAATCTGAATTGCAGATCCAGGCAATCATCTTCAATATTATATTTTTGTGAGAAGTACTTACGATTATAGCCATTTCCAACAGAAATAGAAAATTCAGCATCATCAAATTTCTTCAAATGATTCCAGTTTTTGTAATTAATATGAATTGTAAAGAGGCTGTCAGGAAGTCTTTCATGCTTAGGTTTATTATTAAGAGCTTCTTTATTTTCATTCCTGCAGCCGAATAAAGAAAGAAATATATATACCAAAAAGAAAGACTTAATTAACACTTTTTTCATATTCATTTACCCCTTATGATACTTAGCTCTGGCAGAAGGATTCAGATTTGCAATAGCCTCTGCTTAATTCAAGCAGGGGAAAATACAAAGAAACTAAATTACTTACCTCTAATAATAGCCGTAAAACTTAAGCTGTAGGAAAAATTATTGAATTAATTTGTGTGTATATGACATAAATAAAACAGGATAGTAAATCTTATTACGTTATAACCTTCTGTTACGTCAAAGAATATGAAAATACCTGAAAAATGATTTGCTACAGACAAGCTATTTTAAGTAGATTTTCGCTCCTGAAATTAAGAAGTATATAGTTTTAACAACTATAGATATGAGAAATGGTTCAATATCTGAAAGCAAAGGTAATGCGGATTTAGGGATTGGCTTAATTGGAATGTTAGGAGGCTGTTCCTACCCAAAACCCATCTGTGCGAATTTAGCAAACTATTGCTTTTCTTTGATTTTTGAATAAAGACAAGATTACCTGCTGTATTTTCAGAGCAGCATGGGTATAATTCAAATAATTGGGCGGAGATTAACGAGATCTAAATTGCAAAAATTAAAATATAAATTAATTTCAAAATCATGAAATACAAATCCAAATTAAAACGAAGACCTAAGCCAGGTTTGATTAAGGATAAGGGCTGTGCAATCAACGTAGTTATCATACTTGCCTCTATGATTTATTTCCTATATATAATAATTCCCGGAACAATTGAAGCAGTTAACCTTGCAAAACACGGTAAGGTAACAAAAGGTGTTATTACACATTATTATCATATAGGTTCTAAAGCCACTTATGTAACGGAATATAAATTTATGTATAAGGGTAAAATCTACTTTGGAGAGAATATTTATGTGTTTGACAAGAAGGTTGGCGATAGTTTGAATGTCCTGTTCCTGGAAGAAAATCCTAAAATAAACATTTACTATGAACATCTGCATAATGACCCCCTTTACAGCTGGCTCTTTCCTGAATAACTATTTATTGCAAAGCCCAGGATATTTTATTAGGAACAATAATAAACAATGAGACAATTGATGAAAAAGAAGATCAGGCAAACCAGCCGCACAAAGTTAGAAGAAATAAATAAGCAGAAAAGAGATGAAGCATTAATCGGCATAATGTATAATTCAGCATTTTTTATTTGCAGTCTCTCACTCTTAATCTTATCATTTCACGATGAGAGGAATGAAAGCGGATTTTATCCGACACATTACGCCATATTTATTGTGGCATGTATGGTTTTTCTCTATACTCTTTTTACCAGGGAGAGATTCAGCCTTATGTTCAGCTCACTAAGAAAGCTGATAATAAATACAAAGGAGTTAACATTAAATAAGTTAACGCTGGAGGAGATCAGGTATAACATACTTCTGTTTACCAATTTAGCAGCTGCAGCTGGTTTGATACTGATTGACTATTCTTTCTTTGAAAAAGAAGGTGAGATAACAGCTACAGCAGAGATAATCGGTGTGATGGCAATGATTATGGTTTACCGCAGAATTAATAATAAATAACGTCAATCCTGTAGAGCTTGCATATGCCAGTTATGGACCGCCAGTCAAACAGTTACTGACTTTCCGGTCTATGCTCTAAAAATATAAAAACAAAAAAAACATGGCTATTATTGCTGAGCTCAATTTCAGAGAACATGACAAAGAGTTCATCTCAAATTAAAAAGAATCAGTGGTAAATATAAATGAGTAAAAAAAGAAACATTCGAAAAAGAAGCAGACGAAGAAAAGACAATCAAAGAAAACCAGTCCCCTGGTATAAAAGTAACTCGTTTGGAACAATTATTATAATTACAACACTTGGATATTTTTTATGGGGGGGAGTAAAAAAAACATATGATAACATACTATTAGCAAAATATGGAATAACAACCACAGGAGTAGTAACCGAAATAAAAATAGGAGTAAGATCAATTATTAATAACAAGTACAAGTTCTTTTACAAAGGGAATTTGTATTATGGTGATGCGTATGAAGACGATTATAAAGCCGGAGATAGTATTAAAATAATATTCTTAAAAGATAATCCAGAAATAAGCGCTTTCTATGGGCATATCTATAATAATGCACCTTATAATTGGTTTATTCCAAAGAAGTAAACTATAGTGTTTAATGCATAATTTGCTGTTATAAATTCTTTGAATAGCCTTTTATAATGATATTCGACATAGTTGAAGAATCGAAGGCAAGTATAAATACAGAGTTCTGGAAATATATAAAGTCGCTTATTGAAATCTTATCAGCGCTGAACTTATAAATATATTCAATATTGCTTCCGTTATAATGAGCTATGCCATCATTCATTGCAAGAAAAATATCGCTTTCATTTCTTCCCCAGATTTCAACCCTGTGATTCTGATAAGGATTGTCAAGAAATAATTCAGGCTGCCCGTTTCTGTATCTGTAGATCTTGCTGCTTTCAGTAATATATAACTGTTTATCAATCTCGTTCAGCCAGAGTCCATTATCCCTGTTTGCATAGATGCTCTTCAGCGTCTTTACATCTTTCCCGTCAAATTCAAAGATCTTTACAGTATCTCTGTATGTATAAACATTCCCTGCAGCATCAGCTGATGAAAGAATATAATACTTATCACTTCCTTTAATACCCCTTCTTATTCGTGCAAATCCATTGTGGACATCAGCTGCATTTACTCTTGTCCACTGACTTCCGTCATAATGAAACAGCAGTCCTGTCCGCGACTGAAAAACTCTTTCGCTGTTAATGTGAATGGCAGCACCGGCTGCATATACGTTATCTGGTGAATCTCCCCATATATCGTTAATTACGCAGATCTCATATCCGGGAATATTAAACTTTGCAGTACGGCTCCATACCCCATTATAATGCCAGAAACAAAGAGTATCCTGCTCATAAAATTTATCACCCGCAACCCAAATATCAGCTGGAGAAAATCCAAAAACAGCACCGGGTTCAATTGCCTCAGGTAAATTGACAGGTTTAGCTTTATTACCGTCATAATGAAAAAGATCCCTGGAGAAGTCTTCTCTTATTCCGCAAAGCCATATATCTTTTTCATTACTGCCCCATAATCTAAGTAAAGGAGCTGTTCCGGTGCGGATCGTATCGATGCTCCAAGAGTAAGACCTGCTGTCAGCATTTTTATTAACAGGTCCTGCAGGATCATTTTTCTTGCAGGAATAATATGAAAAACTGATTGCAGCAATAATAACTGAAATAAAAATCTGCCTTGAATGCTTCATCTGCTTATCCAAATGTAAATTTGAAAATAAAATAGGTCTTGTATTTCACAAAAGCTATAATTAAAAATTGGTAACATTACCAATAAACTTCCATATTGGGACATCGAGAAATTCAGAAAGAATAGCAGCGTCACGAAAAATCTGTTTGATGTTTTTATGTCCTGTTACATAAACCCTGCTTGAATCCTTAAGCACGATATTCAGTTCATAGCCGTCATGGCTCTTGGGAATCAGGTATGATAAAATCTGTATGCTGTGTATCTCATTTAATGGTACATATTTCCATTTGACAGAATTCTGTTCTTTCATACCCTTCGGACTTGTCCACGAGCTATAGTACAAATTGTTCTTTTTATTAAAAATAATAGGCTTTATGCCTGCCCAAAGAAATATAATAGAAGCAAGAAACAAGATTGAAAAGAGCACAATCACTGATGCTTTTGTGCTGTTATCTAAAAGGGTTGTTATAAGTATAAACCCGCAGATAACTATGAAAAGAATGTATGAAGCGATAGCTCTTTTGGTCGGGACAAAGATAAGCACTTCTTTTTCAATCAGGATTGCCCGCCTGGTTATGAAAGATAAATTTACACTGTTTAGCGGACTCCATTCAATTTCTTTGGGAGAGGGAATATTATTCGCAGATATATTCTCCTGATATTTTATATTCTTTTTTGACGAATTACTTCTCATATATTCATTAATCAGCAATATTTCGAAATATCCATAATAGTTTACCGTTAATTGCGCTTTCGCACCTGCCAAAGCAAATAATTTTGCAGGCGTAAGCAGCCGAATATCTTAAGCATTAATTTTCATTCAGTTCGCACATTGGAAACATCATTTCAGTAAAATCTGTCAGCACTATTTTTATTTTTTCTTCAATCTGTTGTAATAATAATAACAGAACACCTGAAACCATGTAAGAAAAACAATTATAGTACCTACTGCAAAATACTTCTCAAAATTAAAATGAAGTATTTGTCCAAAGTCAATCGCAAAACTAATTAAGCCAAACAAAAATAACTGATATACCAGAGTCGACCAATATTGCTTTGGCTTATCTTTTCTAAGATAAATAATAGGGGTACGATTCGATAGCAGGTAGGCGGTACCAGTTTTCAATTGCAAATATAAAACTGACAGAGCTGTATAGATAATGATAATGCCAAATATCGCGTCCATTTAATTCATTGGTAAAAAATTGTAAAATAATTCCATTTATATTCGCAAGTATTCTTAAGACTTATATAGCAAAAAGCAGAAACTATCATTTAGCGAAAGAATACTTCAGAAGAACCTTAAAAATAATTTTATGTAATTTTTATCTATCAGATCTCAATATTCTTGACCCTTTTCAACCCAATCAAGCACTTTTTTGAGCTCACTTAAAAATTTATTATCAGTGTAATTTTTAATTTTACAGTAGTACAAATAATACTCAAAGATTTTCTTTGCATTATCATCAGGAAGAATATGAATTTTATCCTCATCACAGAACATGAATAAACGATTAGAATGGGACTGTAATATCGAGGCAATATATATGCCACTCTTCAAGTTTATAATGCTATCGCTCTCATCAAAATAATTAATGTTCTTATGTTTCCTGTCCTGAATCATTCCCGGGAAGCTATAATTATTCGATATACCCTTAATGACAAGCGAAGGTTGATGATGAGCCGGATCAATTCCCCATATGCCAAAGAGCTGTTTTTTAATCTCCAATGAATCATTTTGAATGAGAATTTGTGCCTGCGATAATGTACATGAAAAATACACTAACACTATTAAAAAGGTTCTTTTCATATTATTAATTAATTATTGTTCTATTTCCTTTTTCATCTTCAGACAAGGAAAAGATCAGGCTTCTTAGTTAAGATTCTTATAGGTGATAATTAAACCAGCTATTATAAAATAAATACCGCTGATCAGGATAAAGTATTTAAGAAGTTTTTTTGCACTATTTGACTTCATTTCTTCTGTTTTACTATCACCCGTTTTATTTTGATCATCATTGATTGCCTTTTTGTTATACCTGAAGAAAAGAACTATACATGAAATACCTGCAAGAAAAGTTAATATCCCAGCCATTAAAGGATTATGCATTATTATTACCCTTCTATATTATTCTGTTTTTGAATGACAAATATCAATAAATAGAAGGTAAAAAAGAAGAGTAATATCTTCTGAACAAAGGCCTAATGACAACAGTAAACAGGAGAGTAGATCTTATTATGTGTTAAAGCTGATGGAATTGTGCAGGTCTAGAAAAATACCCAAAAATTGATTTGCTACAGACAAGCTATTTTAAGTAGATTTTCGCTTTCCAAATATAAGATTTAGTTCTGAACTGCTGAAGTAATTAGACAAAGGGCTATGATATGAAGATGTTATACATTCCCGTATTTACAATTTTACTTTTGATGACGGTTAATCATGAAAAATTAAGAGCTCAGTCATTGGAGCAGTATGTTAAGGAGAATTGTAAGTACAAGTGCTACCTGCAAAAAAGTGAATATCTGTCAAAAGATTCTATAAAATCTACAATTACAGACACATTATTACTTAATACTGATTTTATCAAAATCCTGGATTCTTCGGAAGTAGCCAAATTCAGCAGTGTGACATTTACTGTATATGATACATTATCAAAGAAGATTGGTATAAAAAACAAATCAATGGAACTTTACCTTGCCTCATATGCATATAACACTTATGGAACTAAGAGGGAGAGAATTTCTCATTATATATCTTCTGATGTACTAATAAAAGTTGACAACAAATATGCTCTTACAACAGAAATAAAATCAAAGGATTATTATATTTTTAACCTTATAAATAAATCCCTGGATGAAATTGAGCTTGACTCCAGGGAGAAGGTACTGCAATATGTAGATTTTTTAATAAGATTCTACTACATGCCCGAACTAGCTTTCTATAGAATTAATAAACCCGGGGACATATGGAATTATCCTCAGTTTAGAACAGATGTTGATATTTATCCGTGGAAGAATAACACTAATGAAGTCTTTAATAGGTTTAATAAGAAAATGATGGTAGAGCATGCTCCTCTTGAAGGGGAGTATAACTATGCGGATATGAAGAATTTCAAAACCTATGAGAGATATATCGATATACTTAAGGTATTGATCAAGCCTGCTGAGGTTTATATTACTGATGATGAAATATTAGTGGCCACTTTTATGGCTCCTTTTCAATTAATGGAGGATCTGGAACTATGGGGAATCAGGTTAAAGAAAGATGGTACTTTAATAGAGCTCAACAGATGGCCGTTACTAGGAAATACTGGTTATAATCATATTGATTGGTTTTCTGGAGCAAAGTCAAAGCCTGATTTGATCTTTCTCCCAATTGATTGACATCAAATGTTTCAATTTCCTTAACCGGACATGTAAGAAATCATTTTTATGATAGGATAAAACATAATATATGAACCCACACATAAAATACCTTCTTATATTGGTTGCATTTTCATTATTTATTGCAGCCTGTAAAAATAACCGGACCGCGCCAGTTGCTGATAACACTCTAAAAATAAATATTGATAATTCCACTGCTGAAAAGCTCCTTAGAGAAATATGGCGATATTCAATTATGGCAGATACAGTATTCAATGCAAATAAATCTTCAATTCATCATAAAATATTCTCAGGGGAATTCAGAAAGTCGAAAGAATCTACACTAATTGACAGTGGCTATGAAATATTCACGTTTAATGTAATAATTAATGCGAAGATCGATAGTATTAAAAATATTACAGATAGCAGTTCGGCAATCTATTCCAAAGAACTATATTACCATAATAAAGGCAAATACATAAAAATAAAATATGATTTTATTAAAGAATCAGGCAATTGGTTTATCGATGATCTGTCTCCGCTATGCGCTGTCTGCATGGGGAAAGGCAAAGTTCAGGATATAGAAACTGAGCAAAAGCATATAATAGAATGCCCTGCATGCAAAGGAACAGGATGGTTCAGCTTAAAGCATGGAAAACCATTAACAGGGAAGTGGGGAAGTTATGCTGAACGAAAGAGCCTGAAATTATTCTGATTATTATTCTTTAACATCAGGTAGAAAAAGCCTTACTTAAGTACTTTAGTTTCATTGCTGTCAGTAAATATAAATACCTTATCTGCTCCTATTAACTCACCGGCAGCAAATCCAATTACTAAACCGGCAGCCGGACCGACCACCCACGAAGTCGGCAGACCTGTTCCATGACCGCTTCCTGATGGTGTAGACGCAGCACCTGCTAATAATCCTGCAAACCCTAAGGCTGCTCCAAAACCAAGTCCCTGAATAAAACTTCCTGCGCCGTCTCTGGTTACTATTTTCTTTACTTCCATACAACTGATAACTCTTACGTTCCCGGGAATACTTTCGATATAGGATAATGAATCTTTATCTAGGCTTAAGTTCTCAACCTTTAAGACTTTATCGTTCTTCAGATATATTAATGATTCACCTGACTTGCAGGAATTATTCAGTATTTTTATGTTTTGTCTGTTTAATGCACTGTCTTCTTTAGCGATCGTAAAAGTTCTGGAACATCCGCATACCAGCACCATGACTGCAGCAGCAAAAATAATTAAGGCCTTTTTCATATAAATTCCTAATGCAGAATTATGAGTCTTTCGGGTTGTATCTGTTCAATTTTAACCCGTGCAAATCTATCTAAATTCCACACTATTATAAAGCATTCTTTTTATTATCATCATAAGAAAAAGCCTTACCTTCGGACAGGAATATTTACTTGTTCAGATACTTTTCCTTCAAAACATTTAAATGATGAGTAAAATGCCCGGCAATTATAAATAACAAGGCAAGTACGGTCACATCATTATCATTTGCAATTCCATGCCTGCCTAAGGCATCATTATCAAAACTCTTAAAAAGGAAAATATTCGACTTTCTTAAATAAACCCATTCATCTGTAAGACTGGATAAAGTTCTGTTATTAGAACCTGCAGCCTTAACACAATCCTCTTGTTCAAAGCCCGGCAGCGGACCTGGATCTTTATAATTTCCATTCCCTTCAAAAGCAAAATTCCAA
Organism: Bacillota bacterium; assembly: GCA_050262615.1. Classification (GTDB taxonomy): domain Bacteria; phylum Bacteroidota; class Ignavibacteria; order Ignavibacteriales; family SURF-24; genus JAUZPB01. The sequence goes on along the minus strand of JBLNEL010000019.1, from coordinate 13,917 downwards.
AGAAACGCTTTATTCCTCCCTTATTCTTTCAGCCTGCCATGAAGGATCATATTTCTTCCCTTACCAGTGCCCCAAACAGTAAAGAATATATCCTTATCAAGGATAAGAGGTTCGTTTGTGATATTTGCAGATTTATCCTGAAACTTATATATGTACTGAATATCAGTCCCGTTGTAATGAGCCACTCCGTCATTCATCCTTATGAACATATCTTTTTCACTTCTTCCATAGCACTGATAACCAAAGTTCTTCTCTGAGGATGAAATAATTTTAACAAGCCGACTTCCATTATATCTGTAAATCTCTTTTCCTATTACAAAATAGATCTTATCTCCAATTACATGATGACTGGCCCAGGTAATACTTCCTTCTGCATTTGAATAGATCCTTGAGAGCTGACTGCCTTTAAGTTCATAGAATTCAACTTTAGAATTATAGCTGTCCTGGCAGTTCCTGGTGAATGATAATACATATACCCGGTCACCTGCTTTTCTGATTGAAAGAAACTGTGATTTGAAATCTGCCCTTACTACCTCTTTCCACGACTGACCGTCATAGTGCAGTATAAAGCCTTTATAGTTTTCCGAATCCTGAGATGGAACTCCTTCTGAAAATATTCCACAGGCATATAAATCATCTGCTCTTTTACCCCAAATATCTGTTATAAGTCTATCATGAACACCTTGTATCTCATAGATATAGTTTCCCTTCCAGCTATTCCCGTCATAATGCAGTATATAGGCGCCTTCTCCGCCTAAATAGATGTTATCCTTACTGAAGCCGAAAAGAGTATTCCCTCCTATATAGACTCCGCCGTTTTTTGTATAAGGAGTCCACTTACTTCCGTCATAATGCTGAACCCATTCAGGCCCGTCGCCTCCGGGTCCGCAGACCCAGACATCCTCAGGAGATGACCCCCAGATTGCATGAAAATAATTCATTGGGGAATAGACCGTATCTATTGTCCAGGTGTAGTCTCTTCTGCCTGGAACTGAGGTGTCTTCAGGCTCTATAGGAATAGATTGCTTGCAGGAATAAATAGCTAAAGTAATTACAGTAAGAATAAATGAAATGAGGAGTGTTCTGCAGTGTTTCATTTTGTTTTAGAGTAAATATTCTGAGATAAATGAAAATTCTTTTACTTAAAACCGATCAGCTTTTTATCAAAGCAGATCCGGATCTATATCTGTTTTATAGCAAAAGATTAAGCCTTCCGGGAAAAATAAGAAAAATAATTTTCCAGAATGGTTCTATTTTAAAAGCATAAGCTTTTTTGAATCTCTGTACTGACCTGCCTGAATGGTATATATATAAATTCCGCTTGGCAGGGAAGAGGCATTAAACTGAACTTTGTATTCTCCAGCAGATTGCTCTTTACTTACCAGCACTGAAATTTCACGCCCGAGCAAGTCATATACTTTCAGTTCAACATAAGACAATTTCGGAATAGAATAAGCAATAGACGTTACCGGATTGAACGGATTCGGATAGTTCTGTGCCAGATTAAAACTTTTATCCTTCTTATCTTCAGCTGAATTTAAATTAACTCCTGCGGTAATGCCATTCTCATTATAGATTGCAATTCCGTTATATTCTGTTAAGATCCATTTGCTGTTATTTCTGTCTATTGCAATTCCTGTAATTGAATTGTCGGGGATGCCGGAATTGAAAATATTGTAGTCCGAATAGCTGAAATCTTTAAACCTCTTAACGCTATTATCACCTATCCAAAGCGTGTTGTTCTTATCTACTGCCATTGTTCTGTAATCGCCTGCTGAATGTATATAGTATTCGGGACACGGGATCCAGCCCCCATTTGAATAATGCACTAGTCCGCTTCCTGTGCCTATCCATAGCCCGTTGTTATTATCTAAAACAATATTATATATATCATTCGATGCCAGACCCGAATTATATATATCATACCTTGTCCAGTTTGTCCCGTCAAATTTAACTAAGCCGCCGCCGAGCGTTCCAATCCATTTATTATCATCCCTGTCAATAACAACCGAGGTAACCTTTTGCTCAATTATACTGTTGAACCCGGTAAAATACTCGTAACCCTTCTGCTCATTAAAATGAAAAAGCCTATAACCCAGAGCAAACCAGATATCACCATCCCTGCCTGTTTCAAGGCCTCCTAAAAATTTTCCATAAGGATAAAGGTCATACATGTGGATATATAATCCATCAAGAGGAAACCGTGTGAAATTTTTCCCATCATATTTATTAAGCACAGGCGTATTGCTGAAGTTGCACACCAGAAGCCAAAGATTATTTTTCCTGTCGCATTTTATGCGGGGACTTATATAACCGTAAATATCCAGAGAATCTTTGACTGTGCGCCATGAATACGGGCGTCCGCAGACAATTTTATTTTCATACTGTAACCACAAGGTATCATTCTGATCAATGCCCAGGGCACGTATCTGATTTGAAGGAAGCTCTATACTGTCCGGGCGGATATTCGTAAAAACAGAGCCGTCATATTTGATCAGGCCGGAATCATATGTGGCCAGCCAGTAATTATTCCCATCGAATGCCATATCATTTACCCGCAAGCGCCAATCTTCACTGCTATTGCGGCTTACTTTTTTCCATTCCTTATTTTCAAAACAATAAAGCCCTCCCATAATAGAGCTTGCCCATACTTTCCCTGTTTTATCAGCATATACCGATAACATGTTTTGATTCTCTATAACAGGATTATTGCTGCTATCATGAATTTTCCAGTTTGTGCCGTCAAAACTTATCAGTTTACCTGCGGCAGCCAGCCATAATGTATTATCCGGAGCAATGGATATTGAACGGATATAAAGATCATATCCGGTTATACTCTCAAGATCAATCTTTTCCCAGACTTTGCCGTCATACCTTATCAGGCCATCGCCGGCAGCCCATAGCACATTATTCTTATCGAATGCAATAGAATAGCAGCTTGTATATGACAGAGCAGGTATATTCTTTCCGGTAAAAGAAGTAAATTGAGAACCATCGAACTTAGTAATTCCAATATGGGTGCCTATCCAAATGCTGCCTTTGTTATCTTCAGCCAGAGAATATGCTTCATCATATGGGATAAGGGAATTCTGCGTATTGAAAGCAGTCCAGTTCCTTCCGTCATATTTTATCAGTCCGCCTTCAGGGCTGGCGAACCATTTATTTTTCTTACTGTCAACCAGTATTGCGTCTATAAGGTTGCTGGTAAGGGCAGAATTTGCAGAATTAAATGTTTCTGTTTTGCCTGTGTGTATGTTTATTCTGCTTACCTGACTGGCAGCCGTCCAGATAAAACTGTCCTCAATAGCTATTGCCCGAACAACATTTCCGGGACCGCTTAGGTTTTTCCAGACCGGTTTATCCTGCGCAGAAATATTGGCAGAAACAAAAAGAAGAATTATTACCGCAAACACACAATTTATTTTCAGAACCGGTTTCAGCATAGCTTTCCTGATATTTATATTTTCAGACTGCGAAAAATACAACTAATCATAGATTCTTACCTCTATTAATAGCAATATTTACGCGCCTGCGGGAAAAATTCTGAAAATATTTCTTTTCCTTTACTTATATATATGTTATATGCATATTAAGAATACAGCGCTTTTAATCAACAAACTTCTAAGGATGTAATTGCATGAGGAAAATAATCGTTCTATCCTATATTACATTAGACGGCGTAATGCAGGCCCCCGGCGGACCTGAAGAAGATACATCAGGCGGTTTCAAATACGGCGGCTGGACTGCCCCTTATATTGACGAAGCTTCTTCTAAGTTCATGGAAAAACAGCTGCGGCCTGCTGACCTGCTTCTGGGCAGAAGAACATTTGAGATCTTTGCCTCATACTGGCCTGAACATGCGGATAACTGGCCGGGTATTAACGATGTTACAAAATATGTCGTCAGTAAAACCATGAATAGCTCGGAGTGGAATAACTCAGTCTTCCTTAAAAGCCTTGCAGATATCAGAAAGCTCAAAAACTCAGAAGGCTCCGACCTCAAAGTCTGGGGCAGCGGCAAACTCATTCAGCTTTTGCTGAAAAATGACCTGGTTGACGAAATCTGGCTTAATATCGAGCCGATCACTCTCGGCACAGGAAAAAAACTATTCGACGAAGGCACAATTCCCGCAGCATTTACATTAGCTGAGTGTTCCTCTACACCAAGCGGAGTAATTGTTGCCAACTACAAACGTGCAGGCGAAGTCAAAACAGGCACCGTCGGAGCATAAAGCTGCCGGATAAATCAGTTCGGCCTGCCAGATCCACCTGTGCCTTTTTCTCTTTCCAATGTTTTTCCTAATTTTACAGGCGGCTTCTTCGCTGCCTCTTTTAATTTTATATTCCTCAGCATGGTTTCCTGCTTTATGGCCCTGCTGTATGAAATATCATAATTTACTCCTTTCGACATCAGCTCGCGCTGAAACAGCTCCCTTGCAATTGAAAATCCGGTCTCTTCACACGAGACCTGCCCGTCTATCCATATTTCATTTTTTGGAATAAAATAATATACATATTCATTGCCGCTTAACCCGAAATCAGGATATATTTCCCTGCGGACTAACGAACCATTTACTACCCATACGCTTACACTATCCCTGGTATCATACAACTGCAGATATACTTCCTTCAGTTTTATCGAATCACTGATCTCTGCGATCTGTTTTACTCCATCACAGTCTCTTGGCGATACCATCGGCAGCGCCGATTCGTGCTGGACTGCTGCCTTTCTGTCGTTTTGCCGCATCTGACGCTCTAGCTTTAATGAGCTGTCATGCGCGGCGGCATATGTATAGCCAAACTTTGCCATAAGACTGCGCTCGTTTAATTCATGAAAAAGCGTATACCGGTATTCCCAGACTGAAATCGAATTGTCAATCCATATTTCGCCTCTGGGATTAAACAGGTAGCGTTCGTCATTCCCGCCATAAAGAAATTCATGATAGATCTTCCGCCTTACAGCAGGCCCGTCTACTATGCAAATATCCAATCCATCTGCTTTCCCGTTTATCAGCCTGTAAATTCCGCTTACATATCTGAAGGAAGTTTTTCCCGAACTGATGTATTCTTCAGAACTTATCACCATTAAAAAACACAACAGGATCAGGAATACTGAAAAATTGATCCTGACAGAATTAAACCGGAGCATAGTAATACCTATATTTGTAAGTCTATCAAAAAACAGTCTAAAGAAAAAAGCGCACGAATTCAACTGAATTTTGTAAATTGACTTCTGTATGCTGCTTTCTGTAAAATGCTTCCTGTAAAATGCCGCCTGTAAAATGCTCTCAGAAAATGCTCTCTGTAAACCTTTCGCACAAAAATGTTCGCTGTAAACTTCCGCCTGTTATTTGTCTTCAATAATGCATTAATGAATGCGCCGCTCCCAGCAGGGTAAGTAGCACCTTTTCGGGAATTATTTTGTTTATATAAATACATGCATGTAAAAAGAAAGGAAGAGCAAAATGAGTAAAAAAGCATTTGGCAGTTCTTTAATATTAGTTCTTTTTCTTCTTGTATTTGCTTCTGCCCCGGGCCTTAGGCTTAATGCTCAGGACAGAAACATAAACAAAAGTACAAACGATAATAATACATCGATGACAAAACAGGAAGAAGTCTTTAAGCCTAAAGCTCAGGATCTTTCACTTGAGCTAATGAAGCAGGTAGGCTTCAGCATGGAAAAAGCAGAGAACATCCGCGATATACTTATAGGCTATAACAAAGATATAATTGATGCAAGAGAAAAGCACAAAGACGATATGGAAGAAAACGATTCTGAAGTCGGCGCAGCAAGAAGCACCCGCATTGACGGTATACTTGGCTATGATGTGGGCTTATATTATATGGACTCATCTCCTGCACTGATGAAGGAATACAGGAAAGCAGATAAAGAAGCCGACGAAAAAATTACAGCCCTGCTTACAGACGAACAGGTGGGCAAGTATGACGACGCAAAGGACCAGTGGTGGAAAAAAGTAAAAGACGAAGTATTCGCCCCTTACCATACCGGCTCAAAACTATAACGTCTGTGGAGATATATAGCAGATTTAAAATTCTAACACGGATCTGTAATTAAAAATCTCTGACACTATGACGCATTGTAATAAATCCTCATATAAAAAAAGCTGCCGTTTTTGCCCGGCAGCTTTTTTTTTACTTGCTGACTCCATCGTGCCGCACTATCTGACTATAAGACCTCTTTGCGCTTCGCGGACTTTGGACCTTGGACTTTGGACCTTGGACTTTGGACTATGGACTGTGGACTCCCGCCTTGGCGGGCTGACTTTGGACCTTGGACTATGGACTTTGGACTATTATTATGGATCTTGAAATTGCTAATCAATCCCTGCAGATTAACCGTCAATCTGTTTAAATCCTCTGCGGCCTTTGCAATCTGCTCAGTGCCGGCTGCCGACTGCTGCGTAACGGCCGATACTCCGTCAATGTTTTTCGATATCTGCTCGGCTGTGGCCGACTGCTGTTCACTCGCAGCTGCTACCTGGCCGACCACATCATTTGCCTTCTTCGCACCTTTTAATATTTCATTAAGAACTCCGGCAACTTCCTCCGTCAGCTTCATGCCGTCAATAACCGCCGACTTTGCATTGCTCATCGAACTGTCGGCATGCTTTGCCTCATCCTGTATCGCCTTAATCGTATCTGCTATTTCCTTCGTCGCCTTAGTTGTCCTCTCTGCAAGCTTCCTTACTTCATCTGCCACCACTGCAAATCCGCGTCCCTGTTCGCCTGCCCTCGCCGCCTCAATTGCAGCATTCAAGGCAAGCAGATTTGTCTGATCTGCAATATCATCTATTACCTGTGTTATCTCGCCGATCTGATCCGACTTCTTTGTAAGCGACGAAATAATAAATGCAGTCTCATCGGCCGACCTTACAATCCGCTCAATGCCGTATTTTGTCTCTTCAATTTTCCTGAAACCTTTTTCAGCCTCGCGGCTCGACCTTTCCGAAAGGGAAGCGGCTTCAGTAACATTCCCCGAGGTTTCAATTATTGTCCTTGTCATCTCCTCGATCGCTCCTGCCACTTCGGTTACCTGCTGCGACTGCTCGTGACTTCCTGCCGCCATCTGCTCTGATGATGATGAGATCTCGGCTGCCGAACTTGCTGTTGCCTGCACAGCCATCTGAACTTCACTTATCAGACTCCCTAATGAATCAGCCAGGTTGTTTACCACATCCTGATACTGCCCGTAGAATCCCTGCTTTTCCCCTTCAACACGCACCGTAAGATCCCCGTTTGCAACTGTCTCCAATACAAGACTAGCTTCTTTTATCTCATTTACAATTGTCCCCAGCGTATCATTAATGCCTGTAATAATCTCCCTGTATCCGCCGCTGAACTTATCAGCATTGCCGCGCACATCCAGCCTGCCCTGCTTTGCCGCAAGCGTAAGCGAATTTATTTCCGCAATAAGATCGCGCAGCGTTGATGCCAGCTTGTTTAACGAAGGAGCAATCCTGTCTTCATTGTCGTAAACAGGGAAGCTTACCGAAGCATCACCCTCAGCAGCCTTATGCAATGCAGTTGTAAAGTCCTCAAGCTGCTGAGCAAACTTGTCCAGCACTCCTGCGGCAATACCTATTTCATCTTTTATCTCAACGTTGGCCCTTGCCTTTACATGACCCTTAAATAATTCCTCTGCCATATTTAATAATTTCTGAACAGGCCTTTTTATCAGGTTCGAAATAAAATATCCGAAGCCTATTGCAGCAAAACATCCTAATATTACCAGTATAAGCATTGTTGAAGAAGCTGAAGAAGCCAGTGCTGTATTGCTGTCTGAAATATCCTTTCCCAATTTTACTTTCATCTCCACCATCTGGTTTATCAGATCCAGTTCGTTCTTCTCAGTCTGCGCTATGCTCCCGCTGCTAAGAAAATCGAGCCCTTCCTTGTCTTTGTTTTCTCTGGCATATCCTTCAATCTCCTTAAGATCCAGCAGATACTGCTTCCTGTTTTCAGTAAAATCCCTGAACAGTTTACGTCCTTCTTCCGAGATGATATTTTTTTCGAACGACTGGGCAAGCCTTGTAATATTAGCCGAATATCCTTTCCTGTCCTCAATTCTTTTTTCAATTGCATTGATATCATTAAGCATAATCATATCCCTGCAGGCAACCCTTATCTGCTGGAAATTATACATTAAAGCTTCAGCCTCCGACATTGGAGCCGTTACTGAATTGTATAACTTGCTGTCAGCCTTTTCAAGTTTATGAATGCTTGAAATGCCCACGTAGCCAACAAGAGCTGTAATCATGGAAATAAAAACGAAACTAACAAGAAGCTTAACGCCTATTTTTAAATTCTTAAACCAGTTCATAAAATCATTACCAAATATTTTTTATTGAATGCTCTATTTTCGGAAGGCGCTGCGGAAAGTTTCACCAAATTGTTGTAAGCGGGCAATTGCTGTTGCAAACGGAACAAACCCTTTCGCCGCCAATCCAAGCCTTGATGAGCAATTATTTCATCATCAGAAAATTAATTAAAACAAGAAATGAATAGATTGCCAGAAATGAATGGATTACCAGAATTGAATTGATCACGGGAAATAAATTGAGTGTCAGCAGTGAAGTTATTATCAGCAGGGAAGTTAATATCAGCCGCGAATTCCGGATCCATCCCCGACTGCCAAATATAAAAGCAGGCTCTGCACCGCTCCTATACTATATTATTCTTTAGCTTTAGTGCATACCTCTGACTTATAATGTAGGTCTGATCGGAATGCTTCATGAACACTTTGAAGTTCCTGCCTGCAAGTTTTTCTATTTTCAGAATATAACCGGAATTTATAATCGTGCCTCTGTGTATGCGCGTAAAAATATTCTGCGGGAGCATCTCTTCCCATTCCTTCATACTCCTTCGCACAAGCAGCGGTTTTGAATCCTTTAGAAAAACATTCGTATAAACATTCTCAGCCGTTATGCTTACAATATTGCCCAGCATAATAAAAACAGGCTTCCCGTTTATCATAAGCACTATCCTGCCGTTTTCATCAAGCTGCTTTGAATGGGGCCGGTTTTCTGGTGTCTGTCTGCCGGAGCTGTCTCTGCCGGAGCTATGGCTGCCGGTGTCCCGTCTGGCGGGAGAGTTCTGCTGCGGTTCTGTAAAACTCTGCTGCGGCTGGTAATGATTCTTTATCTCTTCTGCCTTCTCAAGCCTCAGCTTTATTACCTTAAGCAGCTCGGCCGAATCAAAAGGTTTCGTAAGATAATCTGCCGCTCCCTGTGTCATGCCGCGCCTTAGATCCTGCAGATCCGCCTTTGCAGTAAGAAAAATAAAGGGCACAGCCGTAAGCCGCTTTATCTTGTTTATTTCTTCAAGTATCCTGAAACCGTCCTGATCGGGGAGAATGATGTCTGAAATTATAAGGTCCGGACTCTCTTCCTTTGCAAGCTTAAGTCCCGGCTTTGCAGCTGCCGCAGTAATTACCTCATAACCCTCTTCCTCCAGCAGATCAGTCAGATTGCTCCTGATCGTTGCATCATCCTCAATTATAAGTATCTTCGCAGCCATAAACATAGACTTTTTCTTCAGACATAAACATCATCTTCGTATATAAATCCGCTCCCGGACTAAACAGTATACGCCCCTGAAAATTATATTTCGAAACAAACCTGCATCGGAATTAGAACAGTAAATATGCTCCCCTTATCCACGCGGCTTTCAAAATAAATTTCACCGCCGTGCAACTCAACCGATTTCTTTACGATCGAAAGCCCCAGCCCCGTGCCCGGAATTGTCTCTGCATTTTTTGTACGGTAGAATGGAGTCATAAGATTTTTCTTCTCCTCGTCCGGAATGCCTATCCCTTCGTCCGATACACTGAACAGCAGCCGCTCATCTTTCATATCCACATCCAGCTGAACCGTTCCGCCTGAAGGAGAATATTTTATTGCGTTAGAAAGCAGATTGCTCAGTATCTGTTTTACCAGCTTATTATCAATATAAAAATAATCCCGGTCAGTCATGCAGTTAATTTTCAGTATATGATTTTCCGTCGCCTTAACCCTTACAGCCTCGACCACTTCACTGCACACTTCACGAAGATCCGTGTCCTCAGGCGCAAAAACCATTTTCCCGCTGTCGGCCCTGCTCATTGTTAAAATATCCTCAAGCAGCTCAGTCATATATTTTACCGACCTGCGTATATTCGAGATGTGCTTTAAATATTTATCCTCGGGCCAGCTTCTGCCGTGCATCATTAGCAGATCTGCTGAAGAAAGAATTGCAGTAAGGGGAGTGCGGAATTCGTGCGATGCTGTCGAGATGAACCTCGTTTTCAGTTCACCTAATTCCTTTTCCGATTCAAGTGCGTTTTTAATTTCCGTTATATCATGAAACGAACCCACCACTCCCACCGTCTCGCCGTCCGACTTTACCAGTGCTGCTTTATTGAATATCACATCCCTTATATCTCCCTGGGAATTGGGGAATTTATATTCGTAGGACTGAATGGTCTTTTTATTCAGCAGCTCATTATCCATCTCCGCATATTTTGAAGCGAAAGGCTCCTTTACTATTTCCGAAACATGCCGGCCAATTATTTCATCCCTGCTTCTGCCTGTGAACGATTCAAAAAAATTATTGCATTCAATATAAATTTTATCCTTATCCCTTATAAAGATCGGCACAGGCACAGTGTCAAGCACAGTTGCAAACAATCCCAGCTGGTCTTTTAATTTCTCCTCGGTCTGCTTCAGCCTTTTATTATCCTCGAGCAGCTTCTCATTCAGGCACTTTAACTCATTTGTCCTTTCCTCAACCAGTCTCTCAAGATGATTTTTATATGCTTCGGTTTTCTTTTCCGTCTGAACGCGGTCGGTTATATCATGAATTATAACATAATGAAGAGTGCTGCCGGGGAAATCGATAGGCGAGTCGAACACATCCAGATACTTTTCCGTATCCCTTACCTTAACTTTAATAATATATTTATTCTGCTGCTTTTTATTTTCGCTTTTCTGTTCCGAAAGCTTTGAATACCACGACCTGTCTATCTTAAGGCCTATCAGTTCCTCAGCAGAATGGCCGAAGAAATCAGCCGCGGCCGAATTAATATCTATTATACTATCTGTAGACGAATCTATAAGCAGCATCTTGGTTTTGCTCTTAAAGAACAAACTGCCGTAATGCTGCCTTACCGAAAATATCCTTTTTAATCTCTGCCGCATAAAACCCATTCATTAAACATATTAGCATCATTCCAAACCATCGCATCAAACTCCCATTCCATCAGTCTGCCGTAATAGCACAGTTTCACAACTTATTATTCGAAACCAATTCATAATTTGTTTAACCAAACTTCCTTCACACATAAAAAAAAGCCCCAAAACAATTCGTTTTAAGGCCTTATCCCAAACTTTTTGACCCGACGTAAGAAAAGTCGTCTGGTCCAGGGTCGTTTAGTCAAGGGTCATCTAGTCTTCTGGTCGTCTAGTCATCCAGTCCAATACTAAAATATCTTCCGTCTCTCGTCCCCCGTCTCCCGTCTCCCGTCTCTCGTCCCCCGTCTCTTGTCTCCCGTCTCCCGTCTCTCGTCCCCCGTCTCTCGTCCCCCGTCTCTCGTCTCCCGTCCCCCGTCCCTCGTCTCTCGTCTCCCGTCTCTCGTCCCGATTCGACTATTGACCAGACGACCAAACGACCAAACGACTTACAGACCCTTCCTCACCGCCTCGTCCCTTCCATACACATCTTCCCTTAAATTCAGCAGACCCTCATCATCCACCCACGCAGTAAAGTAATCAATATATAACTGCACCTTCGTCTTAAGATTTATCCTCGTGGTCTTGCCGTCGGCACCCTCGCGCCTTAACATATTGCGGTACTTCTTAAAATCCCTTGCCGCTGTAGTGTCTTCCGCCTTCTGCCCGGTCTCAAGCCTTACGTAGTCTGCCGTCCATTTCGAATTGTCCTTTAATATGTAGCCTGCCAGATCAAACGGCTTCTCAACCCTTACGCAGCCGTGACTTACTGCCCTCGACTGCTGCGAAAACGGCGCCCTTGTCGGAGTGTCATGCAGATACACACTGAAATTATTATCGAACATAAACTTTATCTTACCCAGCGCATTGCCTTCGCCCGGCCTCTGCACAAATGTAAATGGCAGCTTGTTCGGCGAATACCTTGCCAGCTCCTCACTGCTTATGCTTACCGGCTTGCCGTTCCTCAGCACCCTGAAATTCTTCCTGCTCAGATATCCAATGTCCCTTACCGAAGGACCGTAGATCTCCTTCTTTACAATATTGATCGGCACCGTCCAGCTCGGATTCAGTATCATATAACCAATTTTCCCGAAAAGCAGGGGAGTCTCCAGGTTGTTCTGCGCATTCTTCCTAGCCGAAAGGTTCGGATTGTAAGTGAATTTCTTCCCGGTGCACACCTTTATCTTCAGCTTTTCGGCTCCGTTTTCAACCGCATAAAGATAAAAGTCGGGCACGTTCACAAGTATATACCTGGCGCTGTCGGCATACGTGGTCCAGCGGAACCTCTCCAGGTTTATTTTAATATTCTCAATGTAATCCTTAACCGGAGTATTAAGCTTCTTTATCGTTTCCTTTCCAAGCGAACCGTCAGCCTTTAATCCATGCGCCTTCTGGAATTTTGCAACCGCCTTTGCCAGAACGGAATCATAAGTAACTCCGCTGCCGCTCTGAACATAGCCGCCTTCAAGATATCCAAGCAGCGAAAGCCTCTCTGCAATTTCCCTTAACGCCGGATATTCCTCTCCCATCTTCGGCTTGAAAGGGAAGCCGGGAATCGAATCCCACTGTCTGACTTCCAGACGTTCGAAACGCTTCAGCGCCGCCTGCATTTTAATATACCTTTGGTTCTTCGGCTGAATTGAATTCAGATATCTGAGCAGATCCTTTTCATAAAGAGGCTTAAGCACGCTCCCTTTGCCCGAATCAGCCAGCGGCAGATAATAACCCCGCTTGTATATCTTTGCCGGATTGACTGCGCCGCACCTTATATCATGCGAATACCGCAGAATTGAATTTGCAAGCAGAAGCTCCGTGTTTACCATATGCGAATAAGCCGCATTGCTTCCGTTCTTCCTGGCCTCAAAAAAATCCGCAAGCTCCCTTATTATCATATCATACCTGTAGCGCGCGGGCTCGAGTCCATGCTCCTTTGCATTAAGCATCACATTCGCAAGCGAAAGCACCGAAAGCGAATCCTCGAAACTTTTCATAACCGCCGGGTGGTAATCTTCAGCACTGTAGAACTTCTTTAGCGAGTCGGCATATTCCAGTCCTGCTATGCTGAAGCCGGAAGCGGAGTCGGCAGAATTAAGCCGGTCTTTAAGATGCTTCTTAAATTCCTCCGGACTGAAGCCGAACTTATAATCCTTCTCCTCCCATTCATCATGTGGCTTCGAACTGCACGAAGAAAGAATAAGTGATAAGAAAATAACGGCCGCCACCTGACCGCAGAGCGCGGAAAACTTCAGGCAGTTGGCACTAGAGCGTTTGCAACTTTGAAAAAGGAAAGGCTGGGGCATGATTAATTTTCTAAAAACGTTTTATCTTATAAAATCCTTACTTAGCAAAACAAAAAAAATATCTCACATCAAATATATAGCAAAAAATCGGCCGCTGTGGGAAAACTTCAAAAAATATTTTTCCTCCAAATTATCGTCATCCCCGCCATTTAGTTTAGTCCCTTTCTTCCCGCCAGGGCGGGGTCCTTAGTCCAATGTCCAAAGTCCAAAGTCCAAAGTCCAAAGTCCAAAGTCCAAAGTCGAATCAGGAAGAGGGACGAGGGACAAGAGACGGGAGACGGGGGACAGGAGACGGGGGACAGGAGACGGGGGACGAGGGACGGGGGACGGGGGACGGGGGCAGGGACGGAGGGAGGAGTAAGTTTCAGGTGTGGAGGGACGGTGGGGATTTTG
>JBLNEL010000018.1:0-2531 GCA_050262615.1 Bacillota bacterium | reverse complement strand
GAGATAATATATACAGCGTTTTCGAAAAGCAGAGGGTCAGAATTCCTGTATCCACCTTTTTCTTTACCTGTCATGGGATGTCCGCCGATATAGCTTCCTTTAACAGATAACATATCCCAGGTTTTCTTAAAAATCCCTTTTACACCACATACGTCTGTTAAAATAGTCTCATCTTTAAGCAAGGGGATCAGTTTTATAAAAGCATCTATAGACAGGTCAACAGGCAGGCAAAGGAATATAATATCAGCATCGACAGCTTGTTCTACTTTGGATAATTTTTTATCAATAACACTTTCGTCCATTGCCAGGCAAAGGGTTTCCTCTGTATCAAAGGCAGTGATATAAAACGGGACTGAACTTTTTTTAAGTGCTTTTGCTATCGAGCCTCCGATAAGTCCCAATCCAATGATCGCTATTTCAATATTTTCTTTTGTCACAATTAATTTATCGTAAAAGAATATTTATACACTTAAATTGTCCTGCCTATAGCAGCAGCAATAGACCTTAATTCATTCATCATTTTAATGAATTGATCCGGATAAAGAGACTGAGGTCCATCTGAAAGAGCTTTTTCGGGTTCATTATGTATCTCAACCATTATTGCGTCAGCTCCGGCAGCAACAGCGGCCCTGGCCATTGGAATAACCTGGTCCCTGTAGCCTGTTGCATGGGAAGGATCAGCACAAACAGGCAAATGACTTTTTTTATGAACTACGGGAATTGCAGAAAGGTCAAAGGTATTTCTTGTATAGGTTTCAAATGTTCTTATACCCCGTTCGCAGAGAATAACATTTTTATTGCCGCTTGAAAGTATATATTCTGCTGACATCATCCATTCTTCAATTGTTGCTGCTAGTCCACGTTTGAGCATTACAGGGATTTGAGCTTTCCCAAGTTCCTTTAATAACGGATAGTTCTGCATATTTCTTGCCCCGATCTGAAAGATATCGGTATATTTTCCAACTATATCGATCTGCTCAATCTGCATAACCTCTGTAATTACCAGGAGATTGTTTTCATCGGCAGCAGCTCTTAATAGCTTAAGACCTTCCTCACCTAACCCCTGGAAAGCATATGGAGATGTCCTGGGTTTGAAGGCTCCTCCGCGAAGTATTTTGCCACCGTGTTCTTTAACAGTTTTTGCTAAAGCGAATATCTGATCTTCACATTCGACAGAGCAGGGTCCTGCCATAATAACTACATCTTTGCCGCCAATTTGAATATCTTTAATCTGTATAACTGTATTCTCTTTATGAAAACTGCGGCTTGCCAGTTTGAACGGCTCGGTTATGCGATGTACATCAAAAACTCCATCGAGAATTTTTACTTTCCTGATATCGAAGTCAGGTTTTACCCCAATTGCTCCAAGAACAATCTGTTCGATACCAGTAGATTTGTGAACATCAAATCCATATTCCTCAAGGTGTTTTATAATATTC
This sequence comes from Bacillota bacterium, assembly GCA_050262615.1. Taxonomy (GTDB): domain Bacteria; phylum Bacteroidota; class Ignavibacteria; order Ignavibacteriales; family SURF-24; genus JAUZPB01. Next base: position 1,092 of record JBLNEL010000018.1, on the reverse strand, counting down.
TCTATCTGCTCTTCAGTTACATTCTTTTCTAGTACAACTACCACTTCTAACCCCCTTAATTATGAAATTTCTTTTCCCCTGCAGTTATTTTAACGTCAAGATAATCTTCCCTTGTAGGAATAGCGCAACTATAATCAGGGCTATATGCACAATATGGATTATAAGCCATATTAAAATCTATTGTGTAAAGATAATCTTTATTCGGGTTTTTCTCAAAATCCAAATATCTGCCTACACCATAGGTCTCATCATTGGTTGTTTTATCTGTAAACCATACTGCATAATATTCCTGCCCGTTCCTGGAAAAGCCTTTATATACATTTACTTTATAATTTTTATTTTGATAATTGATTGTTACATATCCAAATCTAAGTGACTTTCTGGGTTCTCCTTTAGTTCCATATACAGTTATTGTGTCCTTATCCTCATATTCGATAAGCTTGCTCTTAAAGACAAATGAAGGGTCAGGTTCATAGTACTTGAGATCTTCAAAGTGAATTTTCCCTTTCGCATTAAAGGGAGAGTCCGGGCTATTCTTCATTTCTTCGTTTTTTTGTTTCCGGAGTTCTTCAATCTTGTTTATATAAGACTGCTCTTCGGGTGAGTATGTTTTCTTACACGAAAAGAGTGAAAATGTGATTAGCAAAGTGATAATCACAAAAGTACCTGTAAAGAAGATGCTCTTATTCATAATATTGATGCTCATGATCTGTAAAATCTTTTATCTAAATGAAAATTGAGAATAAATGTCAGAAACTCCATCAAGCATTCTCAATTTTCCTTTTTAACTCATTTAATTTATTAAGTGCTTCAAGCGGAGTAATATTATCAAGCTGAATGCTGCTTATTTCTTGCCGGATTGAATCATCCTTGACTTCAAATAAGTTAAACTGCAACTCGTCGAGAGCTTTTGCTCTTGAATGCTTAACTTTTTTAGCCTCATGCGGCGTTAATTCCTTGCCTTCGAGATTTTCAAGGATTTCTTTAGCTCTTTTTGTCACAAAATGCGGAAGTCCGGCCATTTGTGCTACCTGAATGCCATAGCTGTGGTCAGCACTGCCGGGCAATACTTTATGGAGAAAAATTACCTTA
>JBLNEL010000017.1:0-5031 GCA_050262615.1 Bacillota bacterium | reverse complement strand
ATTGAAGGAAAATGATCCTCTTTTTGCAAAACTTCATTCATTTGTCCTTTATATGTGCAAAAAAGAATCGATGGTAAAAAAAGTTTATCAGGGGACATCTTATCTTGTAAAGAGCAGCCAGAAGAAAATATCAGGTAACTTAATCGATTCCTATAACTTCCGTCTGCTTCCCATATGGCTGTTTGAAGAAAGTGAAACTATGCTTTCTGATATGCTGAAATATCTGAAAAATGAAACTTCATTTTCTCAGGCAATTCCTCTTAATCAGCTGATTGAAAGGCTGAAACTACTAAAGCATTCAGAGTTTGAATTCGCCAGCGGAACTGCACACATTCATTCTCAGATAGTTATAAATGACCTTGTTAGAGTGGGACTTGAAAACGCCATAGTAAAACTGGAATCAGCCTACGTAAAAAAAGGTAAACTGAACAGAAATGAAGCCGAAGCCTTTAAGTTAGCCTTAAAAGATCTGGCTGAAGATCTGAAAGACGGAGGAATTTATCCCGGACTCTACGAATACCTGAGTGCTCATATCGATAACCTTAATAAAGAAATCTATAAGGAAAGATACCATAATTGTCTGGACTATCTTTATAGAATAATAAAAACATCTATTGCTGCACAATTACAGAACTAACCATAATTGACAAACGAGTGAAACCGGATGGAATGCATATGAGCCATAAAGTTCTACTGACAATTGAGATCGGTGATGAAGCTACACCGAAGCAGAGAAAACAGTTCTATGAAGAACTGCTCAACAGGAACTATAAGGAAATAGATAAACTGCAGACCAAATGGCAGGCAAACTACAGCGACGAATTCACTGAAAAATCTGTTATAAGTATGCTTAAAAGGGAAGTTGAAGAGTCTGTTCAGAAAACAGGTATCAGACACTACAGCGTGGTTGCTCATTTTGAACTTTCAAATCTGGTTATTTTTTTCTCAGGACAGTCCAAATCAGAATCCACAGATTTCTAAAGCAGAGTTAAATAATTTCCCGATACTTGTTATTAAGATATGTTCCGGCTAATTTTGCTGCAGCAAAGACAATTGATTACTAATTTGAGGAAATAATGCTAAAGGAAATCAGGTTAACTGCAATTTTTCTTGTCTTATCTGCCAACCTTCTTTTCGGATATGACAATCTCACCGTTCAGGATCCTAAAAATACATGGAAGTACGGCAGAGGAACCATTGAAGAATCGATGATTTCGATTAAACCAATGGGACTTTATATGGAATATGGTATCTATCTTACATTTTCTGCAAGGGGCAGCTATAACTTTGCCGCTACAGATACTGTTGAGGTCCAGTATTATTTTGACCTTCCTAAAGAGGCAATTGTTCATGACCTCTGGCTATGGGTCGGCAATGATATAATCAGGGCTAACATACTGGATCAATGGACGGCATCTTCAATTTATGAAAATATTGTAAAGCGCAGACGTGATCCGGCTATTTTGTTTAAAAGAAGTCAAACCAGCTACGAGCTCCGCATTTTCCCGATGGCAGGCAATCAGACAAGAAAAATAAAGCTTACTTACCTTGTGCCTTGCCAGTGGCTGCCATCAATGGTTACTTCACCATTGCCGATGAACTTGCTTAAAACCTCTTACTATACACCTAAGCTTAATATACTTTACTGGCCCGACAGTAAATGGAATAACCCAAGGCTGCTTGAATACCCAAATTCGCAGTTTATTACTTATAATGACCCACAGTATTCAAAATATCTGAGAGTCAATGTCCCTTCAGAGGCAATAAATTCTAGTGTTAATTTTGCATTAGATTCACCAATGAAGGATGGGATCTATTTAAGCCGGCATGTAAAAAATGACGAAGGTATATATCAGCTGGCTTATCTCCCATCCCAGGCCTTAAATGTTCAGCCCTGCAGGAAAGCAGCTATATTACTCGATTATGATGCGGCAAAAAGCAATATACCGCTTACACAGGTTATTGCTAACGTGAAGACCGCTCTCCTGGCGAACTTCACCCCCAGGGATTCATTTAACCTGATCTATTCCCAGCAGCTTTCAATAAAAAGGGCCAGCAGTAAATGGATAGCTGCTGATTCATCTCAGATTGAAAAACATTTTTCAGCTCTTATACCTAGTTTGATTTCCACATACAGCAGTATGCCTGTTTTGTTAAATGACGGAATATCTTTTATTAAAGAAAACGGAAATGACGCATCCATTCTCCTGGTATCAGATTCTGAACAATCGGGAGATTATAAAGTTGCCAATACACTCATTGAAGACCTCCTTAAAAATATGAATCCCCGCCTGCCTGTCAACGTGGTCGATTTTGAAAATACAGCATATTCATACTACTATACTGGCGGAAGATATTACTATGGAAATGAATATTTTCATGATAATATTTCACGTATTACAAATGGAGTCTACAAAAACATCCGAACAAACGGCCAGACTCTCCCTGATATGCTTTCATCTGTATTCCAAACCTTAAGCGGCTTTATCAGTTCTTTCGATCTGTATACTACACTTGAAAACGGTTATTGCTTCGGCCGCTTTAACATAACTCCGCTGGACCCTTCAGCATATTTAAATAGACCAATACTTCAAATAGGAAAATATAAAGGAACTTTCCCTTTTACTGTTCAGGTCTCCGGCGTATATAAGTCCCAGGTATTTTCAACTAAATCTACTCTTCAGGAACCCGTCAGTTCAACGGCAGACAGCCTGCTCGATGAGGTTTGGGCTGGAAATTATATTAAATCCCTGGAAGCTATCAGCCAGAATAACAGTACAATTAACCAGATAGTCGACTACAGTATAAAGAACCGTGTCATTTCTCTTTATACTTCATTTCTTGCTCTTGAACCCAACGACACAATTAAAGCATGTAAGGATTGCCTTGATGAAACACGTTTTACAAGTGTAAAAGCTGTTGAAGTATCTGAAAGCGATACACTTCAGATGCAGGCTTTCCCTAACCCATTTAATTCACAGACTGTAATTAAGCTCAGATTGCCTCAGAGCTTTGATGAAAATAACACATCAATGAAAATTTACAATGTGCTTGGAGAGGTAGTCCGTACTTTCGAATTAAAAAATCCTGGTAATAACAGGTCCCTGCAGCTAAGCTGGAACGGACGTGATAATAACGGACAAAATGTTTCAAGCGGTATTTACTTCTTTGTTATGACAACTCAAAACGAAAGACACTCGCTGAAATTACTTATGCTTAATTAATTTTTACTTGAATAATTTTCACATGACAAAAAAAAAGCGGAACTTTAAGTTCCGCTTTTTTTGTAAATGCTATTTGACAAGCAGCAAATATTCCCACGCTTTCAAATTTAGGTCTGCAGTACTGTTAAAACTATATTTTTTACCTGTAAATAAATCCTTGTAGCTGCCCTTTAATTTATCACTATTTAATTTTACCGGCTGATCCTTGCTGCTAAGATTAGTTATAACAAGAACCTTATCATTCCCTTTTTGTCTTGTAAACGAGTAAACGGCTTCATCATTTGTTGAAGGGATCTTTATCATTTCTCCCCCCTCATCCCCATTTATCAGAGCTTTATTGCTGCCTTTTAATTTAATAAGCTTTGTAAAGAAATCCTTATATCTTGAATCTTTCCATTCAATTGGATCACGTTCAAAGAAACTGAGCCTCCTGTTTAATCCGGCTTCCTGTCCGCTGTAAACAAGCGGCATACCCTTTAAGGTAAAAGTCAAAACACTGAAAGCATCGGCACCATCTTTCAGACGCTCAAACTCTGTCCCGTTCCAGGAATTCTCATCATGATTTGTTGTAAAAAGCATTCTGTATGAATCTTTTGCATATACAGTATCCTGCCTTTTGTAGTATGAGTCAATTGCGCGCGCATTGCTGTCGCCTGCTGCAATGCTGCTGAAAAGATGATACAAATCCCAGCTGTAGGTTACATCAAATGCCTTTTCCTGCAGCTCCTGAGTCTCTGCTTCTGCAAGCATAAAGACAGGTTTTATTTTTTCGAGTTCTTTTCTGGTATAATTCCAGAATTCTGTAGGCACCATTGCTGCAACATCACACCTGTAACCGTCAATATCAGTCTCCTTTACCCAATATGCAAGCGCCTCTTTCATATATTCCCATAGATCTTTATTATCATAATTCAGATCTATTACATCTGTCCAGTCCGCAACCGGAGGTGCAAAATTCCCGGTTGAATCCTTTGTGTAAAATTCAGGATGGGTTTTAGTTAATTCATTATCCCATGAGGTGTGATTGGCTACCCAGTCAATAATAATATACATGCCCAGCTGATGGCATTTTTTAACAAGCGACTTAAAATCATCTAATGTACCATACTCGGGATTAACCTTAAGGTAATCTTTTACGGCATAATAACTGCCGAGTGTACCTTTTCTATTTTTTTCACCTATCGGGTTTATCGGCATCAGCCATAATATTCCAAGCCCCATCTCCTTTAACCTTGGCAGCTGAGCCTCAAGTTCTTTGAATGTTCCCTTAGGCGAATACTGCCTGATATTTACTTCATAAATAGTTTTGTTGCGGCTCCATTTGACATGGGCTACTGAAGACTTTTTTAACGATTGCGCTTCAAGTAAACCCGCTGAAAGAAAGAAATTTAAAAGAATAATAAAAATGAAAGACTGCTTCAGATAGTTTTGCATCATATTTCTGAAACTGCTTACCTTCTCCGGCATAAGAACTCCTTGTAATTTTCAATAATATATAGAAGGAATGATTTTTAAGATGCCTTAAATTATAGAAAAATATTCAAACGTGCAGACTAAAGATTATTTGCCCTAAAACTTAAAATTTCTGAAACATAAGATTTTTGAGACTTAAAATTGCCGGGACTTAAAGTCCCTGAGACTTAAATTAAACCGGCAGTGTAAAATATATTTCAGCTCCTTTGTTTACTTCGCCTTCGGCCCAGATCCTGCCCTCATGCCGCTTTATTATTCTTTCAACAAGCGCTAGTCCTATGCCTGTGCCTTCGAATTCCTCTGAACTATGCAGACGCTGGAAAACCTTAAAAAG
>JBLNEL010000016.1:0-5043 GCA_050262615.1 Bacillota bacterium | reverse complement strand
ACAGTTATCTATATTGCTTTTAGCCTTATCTATTACATCTTTCGGCAAAGTGATATCACGTGAAATTTTTATCAGTTCCTGGTATTCACCTTCTTTGATAATATCATCTAAAGGCTTTTTTTCTTCTGATTTTTGTCCGCTTCTGCTGCCAGGTTTTGAAAGTGAACTGCCTTTAGAATAGTTTTGCGCTTCTTCTACATATTTTTTTGAATTTTCATCAAATGTCAGAACTTTTATGTTGTTATATGTCAGTTTTTCGAGCAGCACCTGATGACAGCTTTTTTCAATCTTGAATGTAACGATTGTATTGTCTCCAAGTTTACCAAACTTAAATGGAGTTACAATCATATAGGGCAGCTTTTCTGAAAGTGTATCGATTATTCCTTTTATTATTTTTACTTCTTTCGAGTCAGCAACTGCATTTACAGTAATAAATTCCATATATGAATTTTTCCACAAATTCTTTTTGTTTACAAATAAACATTTACGTATTTCAAATTATCGGAAGATAAGTCATTATATTTTAGTGAATTCTGCCAAAAATGGAAAATAATAAGAAAACACTACTTCAGGTATCTTTCTGCCGCATTAAGTATAATTGTAATATAATCTTTCAGAGATGCATTAAAGATTCTTAGTCCGGAGGCATTCATATGCCCCCCGCCTCCGAATTCTTCTGCAAGGAGGTTTACCGGAATGCTTCCCTTTGAACGGAAACTAACCTTCAGACCGTCTGTCATTTCAAAGAAAAGAATTCCAATCTTTATTCCTTTAATTGATAAGCAGTAATTTACAAAGCCATCCACTTCTGCTTCATCTGCTCCTGAAACAGATAAAGCCTGCTGTGTAATTACTATATATGCTATTTCACCTGACCCGTTCATCCTTATTGTGGAGAGGCATTCTCCAAGCAGCCTTATCTTGCTGTAACGGCTTTCATCATATATTTTATTATATATTTCATTAGGACTTACTCCAGTATCAAGCAGTTCAGCAATCTGCCGGTGAAGCTCAGGTGTAGTCCTGTCAAATCTGAATGAGCCTGTATCTGTCATTATAGCAGCATAAATAGGAACAGCTATCTCTTCATCAAGATTAACAATCCCGCACTGCTTTATGAAATCAAATAAAATGTGCCCGGTCGCTGCATAACTGGTATCCGTAAAGAAATAATCAGCAAAAGGTGAAGGATGCTCGTGATGATCAATGCATATTTTAAGTTTTTGACTGTTTTCAAATGCCAGCTGCATACTTGCAACACGCTTTGGACTGTTAAAGTCTAACGCAACCAAAACATCAGTTTCCAGGAAAAGCCGGTCATGCTTTTCATGGGAATATTGCTCGATCACATTGAATTTATCAAGAAATTGAAGATTATAAGGAGTTTCACTGTGGTTAACAATTGAAACTGTCTTTCCCAGCCTTTTTAGCATTATATAAAATGCAATTTCGGACCCGATTGCATCAGCATCAGGATTAACATGGGTGGTAAGCAGGAATGAATTATTTTCCTTAATAAATTTATTCAGCGTAGAAAAATCTATCATAGTTGACTATTATTAACCCTATTAAGTGAAATAAAAAAAGGCGAAGCTATTATTCCCTGACCGGGAAGGATATCTTCGCCCTGTAAACCTGATATAAACTTATTATTGAACTTCCCAGGTATTACCGCTAAAGAGGAATTTTTCGAAATCGCCTTCTCCTCTTTTTGCTTTTACAGCATTTATCTGGTTTTCCATATCTTCATTGTATGTTGGCTTGAAGAGCTGTCTGAATATACCGATTGGTGTCGGGAACTCAGGATTACTGCTCATCTGACCAAGCAGGTATGCCAAAACAACACTCTGATCAAATTCGTTATGAACCAGAAGATCATTGATCGAATACTGGCTGCCTTCGGCTATACTTACAACTTTTGGAGTTGTACCATCAATGATTATACCCTTATCTTTGTTCTTGCCGAAAACCATTGGTTTTCCATGTTCCAGAACAAGTACATTATCATCTTTTGTCTCTTTTTCTGTGAGATGCTCGTAAGCACCGTCATTAAAGATATTGCAGTTCTGATAAATTTCAATAAAAGCTGTACCTTTATGTTCAGCTGCACGTTTAATTACTGACTGAAGATGCTTTGGATCCCTGTCGAGTGAACGGGCAACAAAACTTGCCTCACTGCCCAGAGCCAGTGTAACTGGATTAAATGGGAAATCAATGCTTCCGTAAGGTGTACTTTTTGTAACTTTTCCCTTTTCAGAAGTAGGTGAATACTGACCTTTTGTTAAGCCATAAATTCTGTTATTGAATAGCAGTATCTTAAGATCGATATTCTTTCTGCATGTATGGATAAAATGATTACCGCCGATACTGAGCAAGTCACCGTCACCGGTTGCAACCCATACAGACAATTCCGGATTAGCAAGCTTTACACCAGTTGCAATCGCAGCAGCCCTGCCATGAATACTATGAAAACCGAAAGTATTCATGTAGTAAGGGAAACGGCTCGAGCAGCCAATACCTGAAATCCACACAATCTTTTCCTTCGGAAGTCCCAGTTCAGGCATTATTCTCTGAGTCTGTGCAAGGATAGAATAATCACCACACCCAGGGCACCACCTTACATCCTGATCAGTAACAAAATCTTTGGCAGTAAGCTTTGTTTCTTTCAAATCTATATTATTAGCCATAGTTTAGTTTCCTCCCCCGATCTTTTCGGGATTTTCAGCAAGGATACTGTCTATCTTCTGCTCTATTTCTAAAGCTTTGAACGGTAATCCTTTAATTTTATTTAATGATTCCACTGGGATCAGATACTCACCTCTTAGAACTCTGGCCAGCTGTCCAAGGTTCAATTCAGGTACAAGAATTTTCTTAAAGCTTCTTAAGACCTTTTCAGTGTTCTTCGGGAAAGGATTAAGATACTTGAAATGTGCCTGCGATACTTTATATCCTTTATTTCTGCATCTGATAACAGCTTCGGTTATTGCACCGTATGTGCCGCCCCAGCCTAATACCAGCAGATCACCTTCCTGTTCATACATAACTTCAAGATCAGGAATATCATTTTCAATATTTTTAACTTTCTGAGCTCTTAATCTTACCATGAATTCATGATTGTCAGGATCATAGCTTACATTACCATAAACATTTGATTTTTCCAGACCGCCAATTCTGTGCTCTAATCCAGGTGAACCAGGAACAGCCCATGGACGGGAGAGGTTTTCATCTCTGTTATAAGGATAAAACCCTTCTTTGCCCTTCCATTGCTCAACCTTCATCTCAGGTAATTCACTTAAATGAGGGATCTTCCACGGTTCTGAACCGTTTGCCAAATATCCATCTGTAAGAAGAATTACCGGTGTCATATACTTCGTGGCAATCCTTGAAGCTTCTAAAGCCATGTAAAAACAGTCACTTGGAGTAGATGCAGCTAATACAGGAACCGGAGCCTCACCGTTTCTGCCATATATAGCCTGCAGAAGGTCGGCTTGTTCTGTCTTTGTAGGTAATCCGGTACTTGGACCACCACGCTGAACGTTTACAATCACTAATGGCAGCTCTGTCATAACTGCAAGTCCGACAGCTTCTGTCTTTAATGCTAGTCCAGGACCACTGGTTGTAGTAAGAGCCAGACTGCCGGCAAATGATGCACCGATAGCTGTTGTAATACCTGCAATCTCATCTTCAGCCTGGAATGTCTTTACTCCATAGTTTTTGAACTTGCTTAACTCATGTAAAATATCTGATGCAGGAGTAATAGGATATGATCCTAAGAAAAGCGGTAAGCCTGTCTTTACTGAGGCTGCAACAAATCCATAAGCAGTAGCTTCGTTACCGGAAACGTTTCTGTAAACTCCCTTAGGCAGCTGTGCAGGCTCTACTGTGTACCTTGTTGAGAATAATTCTGTTGTTTCACCAAAGAAGTATCCTGCTTTAAGTGCTTTTGTGTTCGCTTCAACTATTTCAGGTTTTTTATTAAATTTTGTTTCAATCCAATTTAGTGTTGGTTCTATTGGCCTTCCGTAAAGCCAATACATCATTCCCAGTGCAAAGAAGTTTTTGCATATGGTAACTTCTTTATTTGATAATTTCGTCCCCTCAAGCGCATTGGCTGTAAGTGATGTAATAGGCACTTGTACAAGATTATATCCCTGAAGTGAATTATCTTCTAAAGGATTCTTTTCGTAGTTGGCAAGTCTCAGGTTCTTTGAATCAAAAGAATCAGTATTCACTATAATGGTTGCACCTTTATTCATATCTTTAAGATTTATTTTCAGTGCAGCCGGATTCATAGCTACAAGTACATCGGGATGATCACCCGGTGTATGAATATCCTTACTACTAAAGTGAAGCTGGAAACCACTAACTCCATAGAGCGTACCGGCAGGAGCGCGGATTTCGGCAGGATAATCAGGCAGTGTGCTTAAATCATTACCAAACAAGGCAGTTGTATCGCTGAATTGCGTACCTGTTAATTGCATACCATCTCCGGAATCACCGGCAAATCTCACAGTAACTTCGGATAGGTGTTTGATTTCTTTTTCTTTTGCCATTTTACTCACTTTTTTTTTATTAGTCTTTAAAAATACAAAGTCTTTCTTCTATTATCAATTAAACTTAAACAATATATACTTTAAGTTTGATACTGAATTTTGTTTTCCCAATTGATCGCCGGCTCCTAATCTACTTTCTTCATCATTTCATAAAACTTGTCAGCATTCTCAAATCCGGTAATTCTCTGTATCTCTTCCCCTTTGGAATTTATCATCAGCACTGTAGGCATACCAACTATCTTGAATTTGTTTCTTATGATTTCAGTCTCTTCAGAAGACTTGGTCATATCAACCTTGTATGTGCCAAATCTTTTTGACTCTGAGATAACACGAGAATCAGAGAAAGTCATTGCATCTAATTCTTTGCAGGGAATACACCAGTCTGCATAAAAATCAATGATCATTGGTCTATTAGAACTTAAAGCTGAAGCGTATGCAGCTTCAGTATAATGCTGCCATTCTGGAGAAGATTTTTTTTCCGGAAGCAACA
>JBLNEL010000015.1:0-4964 GCA_050262615.1 Bacillota bacterium | reverse complement strand
ATCATCAAAAGGAAAGACAATACCAGTAGAGGCTACACCTCATAAATGCAATTTGCTGGATGATAAATTTGTTAGATTTTTAAGGTCAGGAAATTTGAGGAGGAGCGCGGTCTTTTAACCTGTCAAAAGTTATTTGGTCGGTTAAATCTAACTTACTGTTAACTCTTAGTATTGCAAATTCCCTTAATTCGGGAATAGAGGATGTCGGAGTAATAAGAGCGGACGAAGCTGAATTCTTCTCGTTATGATTAACATTCAGATGCTTACGAATTGTTACCTGAGGTTTTTGATTTGTTTTCGGCAGCTGCTCTGAAATGTAAGTCATACCATGAACAACAGAAATGCAAATTGAATAAAATGCGCTGCCGGTAGAGACCTGGAGAGTAACCAGGTAAATTAGCAATAGAAGTAAGTTTATTCTGCTTTTGCGTAATGTGTTCATAAATGATTATTTTTTTATCATCTTCAATTTAAATAAAAGGACTGTCAAAGAAAAGGGAATATGAAATAAGTGTAATATTAATTTTAAGAAATACATCGCCTGCTCTAACATTTCAAAGTAAAAATTATTCCTCTTTAAGTACAATGTGGTAAAACTCACAGATATGAAGTGTCTTAATTTTACAGACAGCCGTTTGAAATTAAACAGCTGATGAATATCTCTGCAGTGAGTTTTATTTATGTGCAATACCCCACTATTGTGACTTCATTTTTATTTGCTCTAAAACATTATTAATCAGAACCATTATTTCTATTAAACGGAAATCTCCATATATTTGCGGGCTTTTATTAACAGGACACTATTATAACAATGAATCAGATTTATACTATACTTTTATCTTTGCTTTTACCAGGCGTGCTTTTTTCACAGAGCTTTTTGTTAGCTTCAGATTCAGATAACCTAATCGGAAAACTGTACAACCATAACATCAGTAATAATTCATCTTTTTTAAATTCAATTGATTCTGTAACAGCAGTAGTATCAGGAGATAATGTCGAAATCCCCAAATGGTATGATATGTTTACAAATATACCAGGCGATTATTTAAGATTTTCAAAACAGACATTTACTACCGATAATATTCCGGCAATTTTGGGAATTGCAGCTGCTACTGCAGGTCTGATTGCAGCTGATAACATTACATATAAGTACCAGCATGAAAAGATCTATGCTTCTAATGACTTCAGCCGAAAATCAAGTGACTTATTTACTGAGCTTGGTGACGGCAGGACTCAGTTCAGCCTCGCTGCTGCTTTTGCTGCCTATGGATTTATAGGAAAAGATGCACGCGCTTTAAGGACGGCAAGCCAGATCGTTCAGGCCGTACTTTCAGCTGGAACGGTTGTCCAGGTTCTAAAGCATACAACAGGTAGAGAAAGCCCGGTGGTTTCTACTTCACCAACAGGCATTTGGAAATTCTTTCCTTCTATTCTTGATTACCATAAAAAAATTCCTGCTTTCGATGCATACCCTTCCGGTCATGTGGCTACATCACTTGCTGCATTTACAGTAATTGCAGAAAACTACCCGGAATATAAATGGATAAGACCCGTAAGCTACTCAGTTGTTGCACTAATAGGTTTTTCAATGGTGAACCGTGGCGAACACTGGTACAGTGACTATCCCCTTGGGATTGTACTTGGATATTCTTTCGGAAGATTAGCGGCACATTCAGAAAAGAAACATCAGGACCAAAACAGTCCAAAATTCACTTACTCATTGACTCCCTATTTGGGCAGCTTAGGAACTGGAGTAAGTTTCTCAGCAAACTTTTAAGCTTTACCTGATCGGGTCCGGATTGCAAATGTTCTCAATCTGGACTCGGTTAAGCATCAATACTGCAAGGTTTATTTCTTCAATAATATTTAAGATCTAAATGCTGCGCTGCTGCTAATTGTCAATTATAAGATTTATTTAATTAGTTTTCAATAATGTCTTCCTTTACATTACTTAGCTTTTCCTAGCTGGTTGCAAGATATTTCTTTGGCGGGAGCTTTACTATCGATAGCCAGTACTCCTTTATGTTGTTTACTATATCCATAAACTCATCAAAATCAACAGGCTTTGTAACATAAGAATTGGCCTTGAGCTTATAGCTGTTATAAATATCTTCTTCAGACTCCGAAGTAGTAAGGATCACTACCGGAATTGACTCAAGCTTGTCATCTGTCTTTAATTCTCTTAATACATCGAGTCCCTTCAAGAGAGGAAGATTCAGGTCAAGTATAATAAGATCAGGAGGATTAACAAATCCTTTCCCATTTTGCTTCTTCAGATATTCTAAAGCTTCACGCCCGTTTGTAATGGCTTTTAAGTTAAAACTAATTCCGCTGTCTAGTAGCGCCTCTTCTACAAGACCAATATCTCCCTGATTATCTTCAACAAGAACGATTTCCCATGGTTTCCCGTCATTTGTTGTCTTCACTATAATACTTTACTCTCTTTCTTTGGAATTATGAAATAGAACCTGGAACCTTTACCAACCTCAGATTCCACCCAGATATTACCTCCATGACGATCAACTATTCTTCTGCAAATAGCCAGACCAATACCTACACCCGGATATTCCTCACGGTCGTTTAATCTTTGAAATACATCAAATATTAATTTAGAAAATTCAGCTTCTATTCCAATGCCATTATCTTCAACCTGAAAAAGCCATTCTTTTCCCCTGTCTTCTGCAGATATATTTATCTTTGGAACAGTATCTTGTTTCCTGAATTTAATGGCATTGCTTAAAAGGTGCGTAAATAATTGTTTTATTTGATTTCTGTCCGCTAATATTTCCGGCAGTGATCTAAAAGTAATATCAGCATTAGTTTCAGCAACCGGCTTTCTCAGTTCATACAGAGCATCGGTCAAAACTGAATTAAGGTCAATTTTCGAAAGAGCTGTTTTCCCGGTTCTAAGACGGTCATAATTTAGCAGATCCCTAATTAAAACCTGAAGCCTTAAAGCTCCTTCAAACATGAATTTCAGATACCTGTCAGCCTGAGGGCCTAAATTACCTTTGTAGCGTTTCAAAAGCAGGTGGGCATAACTGCCCATCATTCTGATCGGTTCCTGCAGATCATGACTTGCAGCAAAGGCAAAGCGTTCAAGATCCTTATTTGATCTTTTAAGGTCTTCAAGTGTATTTTCAAGCTCTATCTGCTGAAGTTTTATGCTGGTTATATCGGATATTGCACCAGTGCGTCCAATGGGTCTTCCTGAATCATCATGGAGCGGTCTTCCAATGTAATTTATATACTTTAGTTTGTCGCCAGGCAATAGAAGACGCGCTTCAAAATTAATAATTTCATTATTTTCCGTTCCCGTTTTAATAGCCTTATTCATCCACTCCCGGTCACCCGGATGGAAATAAGCTTGAACAAGCTCAATTGGTGGCGCGGCTTTGGATGGATCAATTTCGTAAATGTTAAACATCTCTTCCGACCATTCGACCTTGCCTGTAAGCAGATCATAAGAAAAACTTCCGACGTGAGCCAGTTTTTGAGCATCAAGCAGCCTTTCTTCGCTCTTTCTAAGCTTCCACTCAGCACGCTTAATATCCGTTATTTCCAGGCTGATGACCCCTACACCCCATTTATCCCTTCCAAGCGGGACGCGGAACATCGAAGTGCTCCAATAGGCCATCTCCCCTCCCCTTCCCGGCACTGGAGCCTGATACTGTTCGTTCAGGACTGGCTCCCCTGTTTCAATTATGCGCTGCATCACCTTGCCTGTCTGCTCGATGAAATCTTTTGAAAGATCCTGCACGCATTTACCTTTGATCGTCTCACGGTTCAGTCCGTAATAAGTAGGAGTCAGTTTATCAGTATTGATGTAACAGAAATTCTCATCCACAAGATTTAGTATAGCCGGAGAGTTTGCAAAGAATGCATCCAACTGAGCTTCTCTTATCTTCAGCGCCTCTTCAGCTTTTTTACGTTCCGTAATATCCACATGTTGTGTAATTACAAAATCTTCATTATTTAGCTTTGTTATTACTGCAGATAATATTACCTGACGAAATGCACCGGCTTTGGTCCTTATATTTACTTCTGCATCTGTAACACTGCCGGTTTCTGTTATTGATTTTATAATCCGGGCACGCTCCTGAGGATCTTTTTCAATTACCATATTCAATTCAACCGAAGTATGTCCTAATAACTCCTCCCGGCTGTAACCGGTTAATCTCAGGAAACTCTCGTTAATATCTGTCCATATGCCTTCAGGAAGTTTGGTAATGGTCATTGCATAGGGACTGCTGATAAATGCCTTTAAGAAGCGTTCTTCGCTTTGCCTTAAAGCTTCTTCTATTCTTTTGCGTTCTGTTATATCGCGCAGTATGGATATTATCCCTTTTATACTTCCATCAGGACCATATAATTCCTTTGAATTTACCTCGGTTAATACATATGTGCCGTCTTTCCTAAGGTAATACACCTCTCCTTTGTAACGGCCTTCTTTTAGAAGTATTTCAGCAGCTTCTTCAAGTGTCATTTCATCTAATTTAGTATGCAGCAATTTATTTGCTCTCTGCCCAATTGCTTCATCTGCTCTATAGCCGAGAAGCTCTTCGGCACTTTTATTCCAGAAAGTAATCTTGAAATTCTCATCTGCTGCAATAATCGCATCATTAACACTTGATAATAGCATAGCTTGAAATGTCAGGGATTCTTCAGCTTTCTTACGTTCGGTTATATCACGGACACTGGTAAGCATACACTGCTCACCACTAAGGTCAACCATCTCAACTGCAAGGCTTACATAACGTCTTTCACCTGTTTTTCTAACAATATAAATAGAAAAATCCCTTAAGAACCCATTTTCCTTTAGTATGCCTATTGCTTTTTCTCGATCTTTCTGATCTGCAAAAAGTCCAAGTTCAATTGAAGTCCTTCCAATCATTTCTTTACTTGAATAGCCATAGATTTCTTCAGCACTTCTGTTTACCTGAAGTATCTTACCATCAGAGATC
>JBLNEL010000014.1:0-25836 GCA_050262615.1 Bacillota bacterium | reverse complement strand
AAGCTTTGATTCACCTTACCTGTTCAATATAACTTACGAAGTGCCTGTACCTGAAGGCTACAAGCTATATAATAAGCCAACTGATCAGGAAATAAATTATCAGCCGGGTATGAAATTCAGCATTAGATGCAGTGTTGAAGAGAAAAAAGTTCTAATAAGTGCATCTGAAGCAATTACAAGTCTATTATTTCCTGTAACGAACTATAATGATATAATCAAGCATCTTGAAAGTGCGTTAAAGGAGGCAGGCAAAGAGCTGGTCTTTGTAAAAATCAAAGGGCAGGTAAAAATTTAAGAATTATCAATAATCCACATAATACATAATTTTTTATGCTTCTCTCTGAACTTAAAATGATCTATACTGACAGAGAGGAGCATAAAAGTTATTCAGTAAAAAACAAAGTATCTTTCCTTTCTTTTTCAAACCTGTCAGAATTATAAGCATAAAAATTATTAAAGTACCCGTTTATTTTTCAATATTTTATCAGTATTGCGCCTTTATTAACAATAATCTGCTTAGCCAGGCTGAGGTTAAAATATTCCTTTTTATAAGTAGAAACAATGAAGTACCCGTTTTCAGCAAATGCATCAAATGGTGATGTATCATTAACGGTTCTTTCGTAGCAGCACAGATCTTTTTCATTTAAAGTTATCTTTACATCAGAAAACGGGCGGGCTTCATTTATTTTTTGTTCAATTGAAGGGGGATTTGGAGAGACCCCATCGTCATCACCTTTGCAGCTTGTAAAGATGACAGAGATTGATATTAAGAACACAAATAACATTTTTTTCATCTAGTGACCTCATTAATATTATAAGAATTACTTTAGACTTTTTGAGTATTGTTTTTATGTAATCATTTAGACATTTTGAAAATCACTATTCTCTGCCTTTAATCAATCAGCTGGTCCGTTTATAAAAATTATTATTAGTATCAGCAGTTAATAAGGACAGGCATTTACAGGAATTATTTGAGCGGCATAAAATGATGATAAACGGTCTGATATTTTCAGCTTTGATGAGTCATAACGTATATGTAAACTAAGCTTACTTTGTCAAGCGGGCTTAATTTACCTATTAAATCATATTTGCAAACCATATCGGGTATCAGACTATGAGAAAAAGTAAGCTAATGTATTTCAGACCTTTCACCACGGGTCTGATAATTCTTATTCTATTCCCTCTTTCGAATATGTATCCGCAGGCAAAAATTCCTGATTATTCTTTAACTGAAAGGAGAGAAATTCCAAAGGAATACACCTGGAGCATTGAAGACATATACAGATCAAATATTGAGTGGGAGAAAGACAAGCTGGAGGTTCAGAAGCAGATTGCAGAAATTCGAAAATATTCAGCTGACTGGACAGCAAGTGCTTCAAAGATGTATAATATGCTGACAATGATCACTGATATTTCAAAAAAGCTGGATAAATTAGGCATCTATGCAGTTCGTCAGCAGCATACAGATCTGGGAAATTCACTTTATATGAATATGAGCGGGGACATTCAGGCAATTCAGGTTGAATTTGAAAATAAGCTATCATTTGTACGCAGTGATGTTCTGAAGCTAGGGCGGGAGAAGTTTAATCAATATCTGAAGGAAGATAAACGTCTGGAGGAAAATAAAATACGTATAGATAAGATCTTAAGGTTAAAAGATCACGTACTTTCACCCGATAAAGAAGAGATAGTATCTTTAACAGGATTATTCTCAGGTGCTGCAGAGCAGGCATCGGGGATTCTAAATGATCTTGAAATTCCTCCTGCTGAAGTGACCTTAAGTGACGGGAAAAAAGTAACGCTTAATTTTTCAAATTACACTGTTTACAGAACCTCAAAGAATCCTGCCGACAGAAAACTGGTCATGAATACATTCTGGGATAATCACAGAAAATTTGAAAACACGATGGCTGTACTGTTAGATGCCGAAATGAAGAAGCAGTATTTTGAAGCCAAGACGCATAACTATTCCGACTGTCTGGAGTCTGCATTATATCCGAACAAGATTGATACTTCGGTATATTATCAGCTTATAAGGAGTGTCAATGCAAACCTGGAGCCTCTGCACAAATATATAAGACTTAAAAGAGAGCTTCTTGGATTAGACAAAATACATTATGAAGATATTTACGTTTCATCTGTAAAGGCAGTTGACAAGAAGTATACTTTTGAAGAAGCAAAGAAGCTTGTCTTTGAGTCTCTTAAACCTTTAGGCGAGGAATATCTAACCACACTTAAGAAGGCCTTTGACCAGAGGTGGATTGACATTTATCCTAACAAAGGGAAGCAGTCGGGAGCTTATTCAGGCGGGTTATATGGTGTACATCCATACATAAAATTAAATTATAATGGTGATTATGATGCAGTTTCAACATTAATACATGAGCTTGGGCATGCAATGCACTCATATTTATCATGTACGAACCAGGCTTATCCGAATGCATTCTATGTTATATTTGCAGCCGAAGTTGCCTCAACTTTTAATGAAAATCTTTTAATGCAGTATCTGCTTAAAAATGAAACTGACGACCTGTTCAAATTATCATTAATTGACAATTATCTTGCAGGAGCAAGGGCTACGATATACAGGCAGACATTATTTGCAGAGTTTGAGCTGGCGATACATAAAAAAGTTGAATCCGGCGGGTCACTGACTCCTGAATGGCTTGACAAATTATATCTTGATCTGACAAGGAAATATTACGGTCATGAAAAAGGTGTAATGGAAGTAGGCGATTACATCAGGAATGAATGGGGAAATGTTCCTCACTTTTATATGAATTACTATGTATATCAGTATTCAACAGGAATACTAGCCTCGATGGCCTTAAGCAATATGGTCTTAAGCGGCGGTGAAAAAGAAAGAGAGAAATATCTTACATTCTTAAAGGCAGGCGGAAGCAAATTTCCGATTGATGCCCTGAAAGACGCAGGAGTTGATATGTCGGGCAGGCAGGCAGTAGAATCAGGACTTAAGAACTTCAGTAATCTTGTTGATCAGATGGAAGTTCTGGTTCAGAAACTAAAGCAGGAAGCAAAGCTATAAAAGTAATCAGTCTGTTAAGGAGTCCCCTTAAAATGAGGGGACTGGTTTTTGGGAAAAAGATTCCTTAAGTTCTGCCAGGTAATATCGATTATTCAGTGTCTGAATTTTTCCATACGAAATGTGATTTTTAGCAAGGTAAGTAGATGGAAATTTTTTATTTAAATTGATCAGTAAATATTCCCGGACCAATAAGCCGTATAAATTATTCGGAGTTACGATGAAAAGCCACAGACTCACCCTGGTGTTCTTATCTTTCCTTTTAGTAATATTTTCTATTTCATGCAGTAAAGAGCCCTATGCGCCTCTTTCACCAAAAGTATCTTCGGGCAACGAGGAAAAATTTGCAAAAGCTTTTTCTGCAGTAAAAGTAAAGGCAAGTTATGAAAGATCAATTGATACTTTAGAACTGCAGACAGATTCAGCAAAGAATCCCAAGACTCCGGATATAAATAATGCAATAAAAACCGAATGGGTTTTTGATCATTACGAAGCTATTCCGGGAAAAGTTATGGGCATATGGCCGAGGAATGCAAGATATAATGGTGAGAGATTAAAGCAGCTGCATTACAAGTGGGGTTTTAATTATCTGTTATTCTGCAGGCAGGATAATGAATTCAATCTTGCTGCCGCGTCAGGATTTCCGGCAGAGAATCTTCTGGTCCAGGTATTACCCAATAATTACCAGGCGAACATGGACAAATATAAAAATTCAATTTATGGATATTACTGTGATGAGCCATGTGAGAATGGATATGATTTTAATGCAATGAGCACATATCGCAGCAATATTGCGCCAGAGACAAAATGGATAACCAGCAGTTTCAGAAGGATTTCCTGTACGAATTCTATTGTCAATTCAGCCGATTATATTCTTTTCAGTTCATATGTCCACTGGTGGCAGATATTGCCTAATGTGTGGGTCAGCTATCCTGTAAAGCCTGATCAGAGGCCTGACTGGTCAGATATGAAGAGCAGATTTGGCAATAAATTTCAGATGACCTGGATAGGAGCTCACATGGATGCTTCTGAGTATTCAAATCTTACAGGGCATGCTGCCAATCTTGGTCTAAAAGGACTATGGCTCTACCAATTGGAAGATGCTACCGATGATGCCAGTGATGACAATCTTTCTCAATATTGCTACTGGGCATGGAGAAATGGTTTCCTAAAAAGATTTGAAAGGAAATATATTATTCAGAGTGTCAGTGACGACTTTACTCCGGTGGATCAGGAGAAATCAGGCAATAAGAAAGGTAATATTAAAGCAACTGAAACTGGTGAGTTAAGGGAGGTGATTTATTAATGATAACTAATGCAGGAAGATTTGAGTATTTAGAATAATATTATTAGTTTAACTTCAAACTATTATAATTTTCATTTATATCTTGCATCAGTTTATTCTGATCATCTGAGGCTTTATGAAACCAGAAGCAGTAATTCCTGTGGTTTTATTATTACTATTATGTTCATGCTCATCTCAAAACCTTTCCTCCGGCAGGGCTGAAGAAATTTTCCTGATATACAACATTAAAGTTGGAGAAAGCGGCGGCTTTACAAATAACAATCAGGGCTATATTATTGACAGCACGGGACTTGTAAGTTCTTTTCAGGCAATTGCAATAAAGGCCCCTGTGCTTAAAGCTCTGGGAAATCTCACTCCGGATGACATCAAAGAACTAAACTTATCTATTAATGAAATTAAAGATCAGAAGTATTCTGAAAAAGGAAACATCACCTCATATATTTCACTGACAAAAGGAAGCGAGGAGTTAAGGGTTTCCTGGCCGGGGCATGAACCCAATGGCAGTGTGCCTGAGCAAATAAGAAAATTTTACAGTAAACTCAGGCATAAGATCAATTCTATTCAAAATAAATAAAGAGAGCCCGATGAAAATCAGATCTGTTCTTCTACTTTTACCGGCAGTTATTTTTCTTTCCGGATCCTATCTTTCCGGGTCCTATCTTTCCGGATCCTATCTTTCCGGCGGCAATCAAATAAAATCCAAAGCCGGCGTCAGCAAATTTAATAATACAAATTATGATCCCGTTAAGGGGCTGCAGCTGCTCGAAAGCAAAGCTGGTCACAAGCTAAAAACTGAATGGAGTTCCGGTGTTTCAGTTCCAGCTTTTATCGGCGGGAGGCTTACATTACCGGGTTATTCATCAGGCAGGGATAAAGCAGAAAGCGGTATCATATTTTTAACAGAGAACACTGAGTTATTTGGGATACAGAAGCCATCAGAAGAACTATTTGCCACAAGCAGTTTTACAGATGAATTATCGATGACGCACGTTAAATACTTGCAGAAGCATAATGGAATCAGGATATGCAGCAGTGAGTTAATAATTCATTTTAATCCAGACGGCTCAATTGAGTCAGTAAACGGCAACTATCTGCCCACAATTGAAATTGACATCAAACCTGCAATAACTTCAGAATCGGCGATTTTTCTTGCAAAAAGCGGGTTAAGCGGCTATAGACCTGTTAATGAGGAATCGGAGCTGGTAATCTACCTAAAAAATAATTTACCGGTTTTAGCCTATGAAGTAAGGCTCCCGTCAAAAGCCAGGCCGCGGATGAGAGTTTACATAAATGCGCAAAGCGGGGAGATAATAAAAAAAGATGACGGGCTGCGTTATGATGGAGCGGCAAAAGGAACAGGAGTAGGGCTAGATGGAAAATCAGTAAGTCTTAACAGTTTTTATTCAGGCGGCAAATATTATTTAATAGATGCGACACTTGCGATGTTCAAGCCGCCTATTGACAGTTTATCGGGTGTTATTTCCACCTATGACGCACAGAATGATACATCCGAAGGTGGGTATCAAAAGACATATCTGGTAAGTGATCCAAACAATGACAATAATTTTAATGATAATCAGAGGCTCAGGTCAGCAGTTTCTGCTCATGTTTATTCACGCACAGTATATGAATTTTACAGGACCCGTTTTAACCGTAACAGTTTTGACGGATCAGGCAAGACGATTACAAATGTGGTGCATTATCTGGAAAATTACAACAATGCTTTCTGGAATGGTGCCTTTTTGACATATGGTGACGGGGACGGAAAGGCTTTTTCAAACCTTGCCGGGTCTCTGGATGTAATAGCTCACGAGATAACGCATGCTGTTACTGAGCATACAGCAAATCTTTATTATGAATTACAGTCAGGAGCATTAAACGAATCGATCTCGGATGTTTTTGCCTCTTTAATTGATTCGACAGACTGGCTTATAGGCGAGGACATTTATACTCCGGGGATTTCAGGTGACGGGTTGCGCAACATGCAGGATCCGCACAATGGGCAGACATATGGTGACATTCAGAATGGCTGGCTGCCGGCGCATATGAGTGAATTTATTGAGCTAGAAAACACAGAAGAAGGTGACTGGGGCGGAGTGCACATAAATTGCGGGATTCCAAATAAGGCTTTTTACAACACGGCGTCAGTCATCGGGCACTGGAAGTCTGGCAAGATCTGGTACCGGGCGCTGACGGCATATCTGGCAAGCAATGCTCAGTTCTCAGATTTCCGAATTGCGTGTCTGAATGCAGCAAAAGATCTTTTTGGTGAAAGTTCGACTGAATACACGACAGTTTCCTCTGCATTTACTTCTGTAGGCATCATGGGCAGTACAGATCCCGGAGCAGTTACAGAACTAAAGTATGATGACAATATGCCTGAAACAGGTGTATATGAGACAGATGCAAACTGGCAGCTTGCAGTAAAGTTCACTCCTCCAGTAAAGAACTGCGAGATACAGTCAGTGAAGGTCTATTATTCAGGTGATGCAAAAAACGGCAGCGGAAAGTTTACGCTTACAATGTATGAAGCAGGTCAGGTAAACGGCCTGCCATCAAAAGTACTTATTAATCCTTATGCATATACACCTTCAGATATAGGGTGGTATAAGTTCAGCTTTACCGGAACACTGGCGGTAAAAGATGATTTTTATGTCGGTATTCTTTATGATGGGACAGCGCAGCCAATGATTGGAGCTGATCTGCCTCCGGGAAACGGCAGGGCGTATGAATATGATCCGGGAACAAGCTCCTGGAGTAAGCTTTTGACGCCGAATGATTACACTCTTTTTATGCGTGCTACAGTAAAATCAGCTACAACCGAGGTTGAAGCCGAGACGAAAGTGCCCGAAAAGTTTGTTTTTGAGCAGAACTATCCCAATCCGTTCAATCCATCGACTTCTATCAGATACTCATTGCCTGAAGGCAGGGATGTTAAAATTTCAGTATATGACATTACAGGTAAAGAAGTTGCCCGTCTGGCAGACAACTATCAGAATCCCGGGACCTATATAATATCATGGAATGGAAAAGATGACAGCGGGCGCAATGTTTCAAGCGGAATTTATTACTGCCGTATAAAGGCCGGTGAATTTTTAAGGACGATCAAAATGTCTCTGATAAAATAACTCTCCTGTATTTTTATTAATAAAAAGGCAGAATGCAAAATTTTGAGCGTTCTGCCTTTTTTATTTTCTAAACAAACGCCCAACCCGGTCGATAATTAATTTAAGGATTTTACAGGGTAAGAAATGGAGTTCTGCCCTTTAAATGTGCTGTAGCAATATTTCATTATTCCGGATGTTAACAGGACATTAGAACAATATTCATGGAAGATATATGGAAATTTACAATTCAACATGAACCATTCAGTTTATGGTCAGGGTAACTTATAGTTTATCTGATCATAGTCTTGCCTTAGCATTCAAATATAATTAATACATCTAATAACTTATGCGGAGAAACAATGCAAAGTTGTACAAAACGTCCACCCAGCGGATTAATTTTTGTGTTTCTGCTTGTTCTGTTTGTGTTTATGGCTATAGGAAAAAGCAGTGCACAGACTGAATCACATATTAAAGCCGGCACAACGGTTACATGGTCGTCAAATCAAAGCTTAAACTACAGTGTAGTAGTAGACAGCGGCGCTGTACTCAGAATTAACAGTGGTATCAGTGTTAAGTTTTATTATGCGGATATGACAAATGACAATGAAGGTGACTTCAAGATTGAGGTTGCAAAATACGGCAGGCTTATAATAAATGGAACTCCCGGAGCAGGTCTAGTAACTTTTGGTCCATTAGAAAGCAGTCCAAAGCCAGTTCACTGGCAGGGAATTATTCTTGATGCCAATGATGCTGGTGCAAGTCCAGATACATTGAAGTTCTTTACTGTTTCATACGCAAAGAAAGGACTTGTAATAAACCGTCCTGTAGAGCTTCATGCTCCAACTTTTGACAAAGTATCTACAGGTATAGAAGTAAATTCATTTACATCGTCAAGTGAACTGATACTGCCTGCATGTACATTTACAAATGTAACCGGTACAGCAATGGCAGTTAAGCAGGCAAATACAAAGATACTTTATCCGACAATTACTACTGTAACTGGCGGGGGCAATGGTATTGAGTTATATGAAAACAATGCAGTGATCGACTGGGCAACTATTGATCAGGTCTCAGGAAGCGCAATTGCAGTAAAAGCAAAAGGTGCAAATGTAACAATATCAAATGCTGCAATTACCCGTTCAGGAAAGTCCGGTATTTTCAATGATCAGGCTACAGCACAGATAACAATTACAAACTCAAGTGTTACAACTTCAGGCAAATCAGGCTTATTTAATGTTGACGGTACAGTAACAGCAAATAACTCTACGTTCAGTTCAAATGCATTCAGCGGAATTGTTAACTCAAGCGGTACGCTTACAATTAACAATTCTGATGTTTCATTAAACACATTAGATGGTATTACAGCCTGCGGACTTTCAACAACAACAGCAAAGAGTGTTAATATTACAAATAACACAAAGTACGGTGTAAACATTGTTGACAACAAAATGACAGCAGATGTTTCTCCAATTGCAGGAACAGCAGAACTGGCTCCTACAGTGTCAGTTACATATTCAAATATTACCGGCAACAATGCCGCACTCGCAGATGTAAATAACTCAAGTGCATCGACCTCAATTACAGAGAACTTTACATATAACTTCTGGGGAGTTGACAATAACATTGGTGCCCTTGTAACTTTTACAAAACCTAATTCAATCAATTATATTTACTGGGTTACTTCAGGCGTAAACTATTCGATTACGGGTGCTGACCTAACTACTCCTCTTTCATTGACAGTCGATGATAAATCAACAAAAGGCGGATTAAACTATATACAGGCTGAGCCTTTTACACTTAACTGGGAGACAACTGGTAAATTTCCATTAGTTAAAGTAAAAAAAATAGAAAATGGAGTTACCATAACAGATTATTTTGCTAACACTTATAAGTATACAGTTGTTCCTACAGGGTTGGCTGCAACTTTTACGATTGATGTATCTAAAGATGATGGCTCAAATTCCGCACCTCAAGTAACCGTTAACAGGCAAGCTTCTTTAACGTTGACTTTCCCCTTAGATGGCGGAAGTGCACTTGTTGGAGGAAAAGACACAGTAATAACCTGGGTTGCACCTTCAAATGTAACAGCCTTAAAGCTGGAATATAAAATCAGTGGCACTTATACAGAAATTGCAGCCTCAGTTCCAAACACAGGGAGTTATCACTGGACAGTTCCAAATTTGGATGTTAAAGTAGGTGGTGCCGGAACAGGTTGTTTTGTAAAGATTACAGAAGTTGCAGGAGGAGTTGCATCAGATGAAGCTTCTACAGGATCTTCAATTTATCCAACACCCGAAGCTGCCTGGAACTATAAATCAACAGGTGCATCAGAGAATTTTAATATAACAACAATTGCTGAAGACCTTACCGGTCCGGATCAGCAGTCGAGAGTGTTTACAACAGGTGAAGTGATTTATGTTGGTGCATTTTATACTGACGGCAGTGACACAAAATGTGCAGGATATGTAAAGACCTCAGTTACAAATGTTGCAGCAGGGGTAGCCACATTAAATACTACAGGTGCTGCAATAACAGTTTTTGGTGATGATATAAGCACACCAGAAAAGGAAGGCTTTGCAGACCAGGAACCAATTACATTTAAGGTATGGAGAGCAGATCAGCCTAATGTTGGTAAACCATGGGGAGATGACATGGGAACAGGAAATTCCCGTGATGTTGCAGCAGCCGGAAGTCCTAAATTTACTGACCGCAATATGATAGCTGCCCAGACGCTTGCTTACACAGTAACTCCAGGAGGTACTGTTACGCCGACCAGCGGTCCTGGCGCACAGGAAATATCAATAGCTTCAGGTCTTAGTTCAAAATGGTTTCTGATCTCAAGCTATATTGATCCTACAGTTAAAACTCTTGCATGGGTTGCTGCTGATCCTGCAGATGGTTCAGGTGCAATCTTAGATCCAATAGCTGCACCAGAAAAACAGGGATTCAAGACAGCCGCAGATGCTACAAAATTCAATATGTTAAAAGATATTGATGGAAAAGTCTACTGGGTAAATGGAGGCAGTGTCCTTATCTCTGACTTTACAACATGGGATAAAAATAAAGGTTATTTCTTAAATATGGCTTCAGGTGCCACAGGTGTATTAAAGTTAGATGGCAACGTTATAACTCCGGAGACAAACCCGCTTTCACTTTCAGCCGGCTGGAATTTAATTCCATATCACCGCTACTCTAATATGGCTCCAGCAGTTGCATTAAATACAATTGCAAGCGGACTTACACTTGTAAAAGATATTGACGGCAATATTTACTGGCCTGCTTATGGAATCAATACATTAGGCAATATGATGCCTGGTAAAGCATATCTGGTTAAATTAAGCAGTGCTCAGACGCTTACTTATCCAAAGAACACAGGTGCAATTCCTCTATTCCCGAAAGAATCTGCTGCAAATGAAGCTGCAGAAAATACTGTACACTTTAAGACCGGATTCAACAGTGATAACAGTTCTGTAGTTGCATTCCTTGAAGAATCTTTGAAAGGAAAGGCAAACGAAGGAGATGAGATCGGTGCATTTAACTCAGAAGGCAAACTCTGCGGAAGTTCAGTATACAAAGGCGGAAATGCTGCAGTTGTTATCTGGGGAGTTGAATCAGGCAAGGAAGAAGGCAGCGGAATGAAAAATGACGAAGCCTATAGTTTCCGTATCTGGAATAAGAATAACGGCAGTGAATCAATCCTTAATGGGATCAGTTATACAGAAGGCCTGGGAAAATACAGTGTAAATGGAATTTCAGTTATCGGCGGCATTTCAAATGCTGAAAGTGCTATTCCGCAGGAATTCTCATTATCACAGAATTATCCTAACCCGTTCAATCCTTCTACAACTATCAGTTTTGGTCTGCCAAAGGATAGCAAAGTAAGAATAGTAATTTACAACATGTTAGGCCAGGCGGTTAAAGAACTCGCAAGCGGATTCTTTAGTGCCGGTTACCATAATGTTAAATTTAATGCTGAAAGTCTGGCTTCAGGTGTTTACATCTACCAGATCAAAGCTGATAACTTCTCAGCTTCCAAAAAGCTGAACTTGCTTAAGTAATTACTTGCTTTAGTATTTTTCAGGGGCAGTTAATGTTACTGTCCCTGAAATTATTTTTAGTATAAAAAACATTTCTTTATCAGTTTTCCGGAGAAAATTAAGACTTTTATGAAAAAGTTGATGCTTTGCCTGTTTTTTTTATCTTTTGTATTACTTTCGGGATGTTCTAAAAATGACCCCGCCCCGGTTCAAAGCAGTCCAGTGCAGAATATTTCAGGAAAAGTAACTTCGGCTTCAACGGGGCTTCCCATAGAAGAAGCAGTTATTACAACAACTCCATCGACCTTAACTGTTTTTACTGATAACACAGGTAAATTTGAGATAAATAATATTAATGCCGGCACATACAAAATAAACGTATATGAAGCCGGGCACCGTGAATTTCAGCAGTCAGGCATTGAACTTAGCTCAGGCAGCAGTCTGTCTTTAGATATAAAGCTTCAGGAATTAAGCTGGAATTTTATAAAGACAGATAACAATGCTGTTGCAGCCATACAATATTCAATCACTCCGAAGATTTCAGGAGTGCCGCTTTCTGATGGAGATATGATCGGTGTTTTTTATGATTCGCTGGGCGCTTCGGCCTGTGCAGGCTACAACACATGGAAATCACCTGAAAATATAGGTATTACCATCTGGGGTGATGATCCGCAGACAAAAAATATTAAGGAAGGATTTCAGGCAGGAGAAGTAATTAAGTGGAAGATAAAAAGAAAAAGTGACGGAAAAGTCTTCGATGCAGCAGCAATTTACCAGTCAGGACAAGGAAGCTATATAACCAACGGTGCTATGATACTCCAGGGGCTTCAGTCAGCAAAAAGAACATTTTAGAGTTCTCCGGGGGTGATATAAAGGTAAGTCATTCCTCATTTGGTCAATATTCTGCAGAAATTCACCTGAATTCTGCAGAAATGGATCAGAATTCAAGCAATAGTCCGCGTTTTGATCCCTTTTCATATGCTGGCATTTCAATTGTATACTTTCCCTGTAATTTTAGACCAGTTATTCCAAATAATTCAACAACAGAACTAATCATAGTTTAAAGTATGCGCTTAAAGATATTACTGTTTTTACTTTTACTTGTCTTTTACAGCGGTTGTAAAAAAGAAGACAGCCCGGTCGAAGGCAGCAGCGGACCTGCGACAACCGGAGTTATTATTGGAAATATCACTTCGTTTGAAACCGGAAATCCGGTCTCACAGGTTACCATTACAACAAGTCCTGCAACCAATTCGATTACAACAGATATCTATGGTGATTATATTCTGGAGAATATAAAGCCAGGCTCATATACAATTACAGCTTACAAGTCAAACTTTGACAGCACTTCAACCAAGATAGTAGTAACAGAAGGTATAAATACAAGGGCAGATATGACAATTAAGCCAGCAAAGATAATTACTCCGGGGCGTTTAAGAGGTGTAGTTATTAATGCTGCAAACGATTCAGTTATTTCAGATGCGAATGTTTATACATCCACAAAACCTTTTTATTCAACCAAGACGAACTCTTCAGGGGCTTATGACCTGACAGGCATACGTCCTGGAGACTATGATGTTACTGTAGAAAAGTTCGGATTTTCAACAAAGGTCATTAAAATAAGTGTAATCTCAGACAGTGTTCAGACGATAAACTTTTCGCTTCAGCCGCTTTATGGCCGTATAACCGGAAGGATCACCGATGCAGTTACAAATGCCGGCATACCGGGAGTAAACATCACGACCACACCGCCGACAAATTCAGTCTCAACCGATGCATCAGGCAACTATATAATGGAAAACCTGCCTAAAGGCACATACAAGCTTGCAACCTTAAAAGACGGATATGTTCCGGGGTCGATACAGGTCAATGTGATTGAAGGAAAAGCTGCAATAGGTGATGTCATAATGACAAAAAAGTGACAATTAAATGAAAACACTGCTGAAATACAGACTGATCTTATTAATTGTTTTACTCCCCTGTGCCCTTTTCGGGCAAAAAAAGACAGTTGTCAAGCCGCCTGCTCCGCCTGATTATTTAAAACAGGGGAATGAATATTTCTTAAGAGAAAACTATCTGCAGGCATTAGATTCGTATAACCAATTTCTTAAAGACAGTGCTGAGACTGCCGAGGTTTCTTTTGGCTTAGGCAAGACCTATCTGAAGCTTGGAGAATTTGAAAAAGGGATGGATTATCTGGCAAAGGCTGTCAAATCAGAAAAGAAATATGATGAATATATTCTGAGCCTAAACTACGATGAGATCCCATTTAAGTTTTTAAGGTCCAACTTTACTGGTGATAAATTAATAAGAAAAGTATCAAACGGATTTTTTATCTCGCCAGTCATCTTTTCCTCACTGGCTCAGAAGAGTGTTGTAAATGAAGTTACACAGCTGCCTTTATGGGGGGAATCAGTTGAGATTTCAGGCTATGGGGCTGAGTTAAGCTTTAATTATAATCCGCTTACAGTTTCATTCAGTTATTTATCAGGAGAAGGAAGCTTAAAGACTCTTAAGAAAGACTTTGCACTTCCGCCTTCACTTCCCGGGCAGCAGTCACCTCTAAACAGCAGTATCCGGTTTACATCAGTTTCGGGAGCCTTACACTGGACGCCTGCAGTTATTTTCTGGGGTTATGCATATCCGCTATTGGGAGCCTCTTATGAAATGAATGAGTATAAAAACCAGCTCCCGAAGTCATATAGTTTTGTATGCCTTAATGCGGGAATGTTAATAAAGTATAAAAAACTCTTTCTTAAAGGGATCTACAAGCTGCCGCTTGAAAATAAGGTACTTGAGAGCCAGATGCAGATACAGGCAGGAATAATGTTTAATTTCTTTAACTGATCATTATGATGAAATTATATAATAGTATGAAACAGAAAAGAAACCTTGCATTCAGATTACCAATAAACATATTCAGAACAGTATTTCTGCTATCCTTTGTTACTCTCATCTTTTCAGAAATAAACTATGCAAGGCATTACAGTTTTAATTTAAGCGATACTAATCCCGGATGGACATTCAGCACGACAAGCAGTTCGCACATTTTTGGAATAACTCTGACAGTTATTTCTGATATTGATGGTTCAGAGCTTGAGGCAGGTGATTACATAGGAGTATTTTTTAAAGACCTTACAGGCACTCCGGCATGTGCAGGCTACAGTAAATGGGAAGGAAACAAAAATATTGCAGTTTCTGCCTATGGAGACGACCTTTATACATCGCAGAAGGAAGGATTTTCTTCCGGAGAAGCTATTCAGTGGAAAGTCTGGAAGCTAAAGAATCAGAAGACCTATGATGTGACAGTAACATATAAGTCAGGCGGCGAGCTGACGTTTATGGACCGGGGATTATCTGAAGTATCTTCTATTGTCTCAGTGAGCTTACCGAACTGGTATTTAAAGACTTCAGGTCAGCAGCATAATATTAAAATACCTTTAGATATAAAACCCTCGATCAAAGGTCTGCAGCTTAAAAGCGGCGACTATATAGGCGTGTTCTTCGATTCAAGCACTACGCTTGCCTGCGGGGGTTATGTAAAGTGGAATAATGATACTGATGTTGTAATAACAGCCAGAGGGGATGATCCTCTTACAATAAGTAAAAAAGAAGGTTTCACAGACAAAGAATTATTTAAATGGAAACTCTGGCGGCGCTCTGACAAAAAAGAATTTAGCGCTGCGGCAGTATATAAAGATATTCAGCAGAACGACAGTACCTTTGCTGCAGGCGGTTTAAGTACACTCTTAAGTCTGACTGCATCTTCACAGCCGGATTCATCAGGCGGAAGTGACAGCACGTTTGTAATTAACACCGGAGATATAACATTCGGTGATATTAAAAAAGCTTCGAGCTACAGGATGATAGGTCTGCCCTGTCTTGCCCTATATGACGGAACGCCAGTAAGCTTTGAAAACACTATATTTCCAGATGCAGCTAAATCAGACTGGCTGGCATTTAAGTCTGACAGCGATGGTAATCTTACAGTTTACGACGAGGCAAACAAAAAGGATTTTGAATTTACTCCGGGTAAAGCTTTCTGGGTAATTAGTAAGAATAAGATAAGGCTTGAGTCTGTTAAAGTCAGGACTGCAGTAATATCTTCAGATAATACATATTCAATTCCATTACAGCCGGGCTGGAACATGATATCAAACCCGTTTCCGGTTACAGTCGACTGGAATGAAGTTAAGACGGTTAATCCACTTATTGCTGATCCTATCTGGGATTATAATATTGAAGGCAAATATGTAAGGCCTGTAAAGATGCTGTCTTATAAGGGGTACTACTATTATAACAGAAAAAATCTTTCCACTCTACAGATCCCATATCCGACTATTTCAAAAGCTGCTGCAAAGTCCGTAGATACAAAGGATACCAGAACAATATCACTTAACCTTTATAAAAATGAAAAACTTCAGTGCGAGGTTTTAATAAGTTTTGATAGTAAGGCATCCAAAGGTTTAGATGATCTTGATCAGTTTGCTCCTCCGGGAAATTTTAAGGAAGAAGATATCTGTCTTATAAATGAAAGTCTTAATTCTTCATGGAAAAGTCTTTCTATGGAAGCAAGAAATCAGATCGATTCAGTTGAAATCTATGATCTAAAAGTCACACACGGCAGTGATGCTATCTTTAAGTTAGAGGCCAGTATACCGGATGAATTAAAAGGAAATGAGATTATATTACTAAATGTAACCGACGGCAGGCAATATGATCTTAATACAAAAGCCGGGGTCAGTCTTAATGGTCCTGCAGGTGAAAAGAAGTTTAAGCTTATCATTGGTAAAAAAGCATACAGTGATAAAGCTATTAACGGACTTATGCCAAAGGAATATATTCTCCGGGGCAATTATCCAAATCCATTTAATCCATCGACCAATATAAGTTATTACCTCCCTGCTGAAAGTCAGGTAACTATACGCATTTTCAATATGTTAGGAGAAGAGGCAGGTTTAATAAACAATGGAATAATGAGTTCAGGAAACCATATCACTCAATGGAATGCAGGCAGTCTTGCTTCAGGGATATATCTTTATCTTCTGGAAGCTAATTCAACTGAAGGAAGCTATAAATTTAAGGCCTCAGGCAAATTATCCTTGCTAAAATAACCTGTCTCTGCTAAAAGTCATAAGTCCGATGAAGCTTATAAACTTTTTTTTATTATTCTCAGACCTGAGGCAAACTTAAGCTATCCAAGTATGCTTAAGTTATCCGGGAAAACTTAAGCTCTCTAAGAAGGTTCTTCTCCCCTACTCTTAAATCCCACCTCATTAAAAATGTGACATAAAACACAAATCAGTTAAATGCAAAGATATATAATTCAGTAGGAGACCCAAAATCCGTTCAGATACCAATAAGTTATAACAATTTACAATGGGAAAGGTTTGTATTTATGAGTCAGGGAAAGCCGCTTGTAAGTATTGGGATACCTGTATATAATGGTGAGAATTATATTAGCGGGGCCATAGAATCAATACTATTGCAGACATTTACAGATTTTGAACTTATTATTTCAGATAATGCTTCAACTGACCGCACACAGATAATATGTGAAGATTATGCGCTAAAAGATAAGCGTATACGTTATTACAGAAATGAAAAGAACCTTGGTGCATCAAAGAACTTTAATTGCCTGTTTGGATTGTCATTAGGCAAGTATTTCAAATGGGCTGCGCATGATGATATGATAGCCCCGGATTTTCTTGAAAAATGTGTTAAGATAATGGAAAACAATCCGGATATAGTTCTTACCTATGCAAAGACTCTTGCCATCAATGAATTCAAAAACACTCAGGAGAAGATCCCTTATGAACTTGCCCTGACAGAGGACAGTGCTGCAGAACGTTTTAAACACTTTATGAAAGTTTTCCGTTATGATGCTCTTGCCTGTGATCCTATAATGGGGCTGATGCGCTCTGAGGCTTTCAGGGAAGTCAGGCCTTTAGGCAAGTTCATAGCTTCGGATATGATATTATTGTGTGAGATGGCATTAAGGGGAAAGTTCTATGAAATAGGTGAGCATATCTATATAAAAAGGGTACATCCTCTTATGTCGCGGAAGAAAAATCCTACAGTACAGGAAATGGCAAGATGGTTTGATCCTTCGGCTAACATAAAAATTCAGTTTCCGCAATGGAGGCTTCTGAAGGAATATTTACTTGTTATTTCCGAAGCACCTATATCATTTTTTGCAAAATCTTTCTGTTACTATGAAATAATAAGATGGACAATATTTACATCAAAGACATTCGGAGCAGATGTGGTAAAAGCAGCAATTCAGGTTTACCGTATTGTTCAGTTCAGGCTTAAGCCAGAGAATGCATTTGAATAAGTTTTATCAGAGTAAGCTATTTTTTTTAGCAGGTTTTACATTATTAGATCCATAACCGGGCGGTTTTTTTAAAGTGGAGCAGAAAGTTCATTCCGCTCCACTTGTTTAGAATAGGCTAATGGTAAAGAAATTAAAGTCTAGTCATATCTTTCTGATCGTTACACGTCTGTTTTGTGCTCTTCCTGTATAGGTTTTATTATCAGCAACAGGCTGTTTTGAGCCAAATCCTTTTACTGAAAGTCTATCGGGGTTTATTCCGTTTTTCAGAAGTTCACTTTTAACATTAACTGCCCTGTTTTCAGAGAGTTTATTATTTGCATTATCAGTGCCGATATTATCAGTATGCCCTTCGATCTGGATTTTAATTTCAGGATTCTGCTTAAGGTAATTTACGATATTATCTATTGCCGGTTTACTCTCCTGTTTCAGGTTATCTGAGGCAAAATCAAAATATAATCCATATAGGTCGATATAGCCTTTCTTCTCAATTTCAGTTTTTATATCAGTTTCATGTTTTTTATCATCATATCCACCCAGCTGTCCAAGTTCTGTGTATTCGGGGTGTCCGTAGTTGCTTTTGACGACAAATTTAACCCATCTGGCCTGAACCGGTAATATTTTTACCATCTGGTGGTCGACATTATTTTCAAGGCAGAACGATGCAACTTTAGCGAAGCCTTCTGTTTTAGATTCTTTAGAAACATAAATTTCAATATCCTTTGCCGAGATACCTTTCCAGCCACCGGTCTCATCAGGAATTTTATTATTAAAGATAAGTATATCGAGCCATTCAGTGCGGCCAAGGTCCACAGTTGCAAAATGAGGGAACGGAGCGTTTTGAGCAGTGCACCAGGCCGGCCAGTCGCCATAAGTCGGCATTGGAGTATTTTCCAGAATATTCTGAACATCCCATCTGTCCTGGTAGTTGCTACTGCAGTCAACTACGCGTGCGCCTCTGTTATAATCAAACAAATTAATTTCCTGCTGTGCAGTCTGAGCTTTTGCGAGTCCCAGGGATAAAAGAGCAACTATAAACAAAGATTTGAACCTCATAACAGTCTCCAGTGGAATAAAAGAATAGAATTTAGAAATTGTTATGTGATAATAATAAATTCTTAAGAGAGAATAAAATCTTATTTTGTAGATAGCCAATTCCCTTTCATTGTCCTTATTATTAGGTCATATTGATATATTAAGTAAAAGGTATTAACTCAGAAGTATTAACTCAGAAGTATTGAAAACCAAAAAACTTAAAGGTGATATGAGAACAATAAAACAAATTCATGAGGCAGAATACTCGCCTGTTGCAGATCTAATAACTTATTCTCCGCTGCCCTCACAGTCAGCAGATCAAATCGATCCATTTCTGTTTTTGAATCACCATGGTCCTCAGGTATACAGGCCGGGTAATAATGGACTTCCCTTCGGTCCCCATCCTCACCGCGGAATGGAAACAGTGACATTTATACTTGAAGGGGACATACTGCATAAAGACAGCAGTGGGCATAAAAGTATTATTACAGCAGGAGGGATACAATGGATGACGGCAGGCAGAGGGCTGATACACGCAGAGGTTTCATCCGATGAATTTAAGAAAAACGGAGGCAAGCTGGAGATACTTCAGCTCTGGATCAATCTTCCATCCAGGCAGAAAATGGTTCCGCCTGCATATATTGGTTTCCAGAAAGAGCAGATACCTGCATTTACGGCAGACAACGGAAAAGTTAAGGTAAATGTAATCTCAGGATACTGGGGAGAAACAAAAGGGGCTTACGATTCGCTTAACTCTGTACAGATGAATACAATTGAATTTGCTTCCGGAGGCAAACTAAATACAAAAGTCTCAACAGAAGAGAATATATTTCTCTATGTAGTAAAAGGAAGTTTGATCATAAACGGACAGGATATAAGTATAAGGCAGTTAGTCGAATTTAATAACGACGGCGAGGAAGTAAGCATGTCTGCAGTAACTGAAAGCTATGTGATATTCGGGCATGCAAAGCCATTTAATGAGCCGGTTGTTGCGCATGGGCCTTTTGTTATGAATACAATGGAAGAGATACGCGAAGCCTACACAGATTATAAGAGTGGAAAATTCGGAAAGTTCGAGTAGTATTACTTCTACATCTCCGGCAGGTGCTTAAAACAGCAATTAATTTCATAGTCGGTCTGTTTCCAAAGGTAATAGTTATACAGTTCATGTAAATTATTTCCAAATTCCTTATCTTCACCATGAGCTTATAATGATTTCCTTAGATAGAGAGACAGAGAGGTATAACTTTGAAACCAGTCAGCCGGGATAAAGGCAATTTATTTGGTCTAAACCGCCGTGATTTTTTAAAGTGGACATCCGCCATAGGGCTTACTGCCGCTGCAGCCGGCGGTATTTCCGAGATAGTTGATGCCCTTGAGGCAAAGACCCGCCCATTTATTTTAGCTGATAAAGTAATAAAGACCGGTTGTCCGGCGCATAACTGCGGCGGACGCTGCCTGCTTAAGGTTTATATAAAGGATAATAAGATCGTCCGCATAGAAACTGACGACCGTGCAGGAGATTCAATTGAAGATCCGCAGTTAAGGGCATGCTTAAGGGGCAGGTCTTACATAAGGCGGCAATATCATCCTGACAGGCTGAAATATCCAATGAAAAGGGTTGGGAAAAGGGGTGAGGGAAAGTTTGAGAGGATATCCTGGAGTGAAGCCTTAGATACAATTGCTGAGAAGATAAAGCAAATAAAAAATAAATACGGCAACAGCGCATTTTACGTTCCATACGGAACAGGCAGTTACAATCAGACAAACGGCAGGCAGACTGCAGCCAGGCTTTTTAACATGATAGGCGGGTCACTTGGATTTTACAACAGCTACAGCTGGGCAGCAATTTCAAAAGCCACGCCTTATATCTTTGGTACTCCTGTAACAGGCAATCAACGGCAGGATTGGGTAAACTCCAAGTACATTATAATGTG
The DNA here is from genome assembly GCA_050262615.1 of Bacillota bacterium. GTDB lineage: Bacteria > Bacteroidota > Ignavibacteria > Ignavibacteriales > SURF-24 > JAUZPB01. The sequence goes on along the minus strand of JBLNEL010000014.1, from coordinate 5,037 downwards.
GAGCTGGAATCCCTGCGAGATGCGTGATGGTACAAACAGCGAATACTTCTTAAAAAAAGCAAAAGAAAACGGTGCAAAGATAATTTCCATTGATCCGCGGATGAGTCTTAGCACAGTAAGTCTTGCAGATGAATGGATATCAATAAGACCAGGAACAGATGCAGCCTTAATGAGTGCTATGGCTTATGTAATGATCACCGAAGAAATCTATGACAAGGAATTTGTAAATAAGTACTGCATTGGTTTTGACAGCACGCAAATGCCTGAAGGTGCTGAAGGAGAAGAAAGCTACAAGGATTATATACTGGGGGAAAGAGACGGAATAGCAAAGACTCCCGAATGGGCAGAAGCAATTACGACGGTGCCGCGTGAAAAGATAATAAAGCTTGCCCGTGAATACGCGTTAACCAAGCCTGCGATGCTCTATCAGGGATACGGCATGCAGCGAAGGGCATATGGAGAGACGGCTGTTATGGGGGGGTGTGTACTTGCCGCACTGACAGGCAACATTGGAATTTCAGGCGGATGTGCAAGCGGCATAGCGCTGCAGGCAAACGATGGCGGGCCTTTCTGGAATGCCTTCCCTGTTGGTGATAACGAGGTAGAGGCAAAAATACCAACATTTCTATGGACAGAGGCAGTGCTGCGCGGACGGGAGATGACAAAGAAGGATGGAGTAACCGGAGCAGAAAAATTAGATAACAACATAAAAATGATCTATGCTGTTGCTACAAACGCACTAATAAATCAGCACGCAAATGTTAACCGTACGGCGCGTATACTTTCAGATGAGAGTCTTGTAGAATTTATTGTCGTACATGAAAACTTTCTTACTCCTACAGCAAAGTTTGCTGATATTCTGCTTCCGGTATGTACACAGTTTGAGATGTGGGGATTAGAAGACGGGTGGAAATACGGCGATGAAGTTATACTTATGCCAAAGATTGTAGAGCCGCCATTTGAAACCAAAAGCGATTATCAGATATGTGCTGAGCTTTCAGAAAGGCTGGGAGTAAAAGAGCAATACACCGAAGGCCGCGATGAAAAAGGCTGGATTGAATGGATAATTGAGGAGTACCGGAAAACAAGATTTCCGAATGTTCCGAAGCTCGAAGAGTTCGAAAAATCGAATACAGGAGTTTATTCAGTTCCGGTTAATAAACCTGCCATTGCATTTGAGGATTTCAGAAAAGATCCTGAAATTTACCCGCTTAAAACCCCGTCGGGGAAAATAGAGATCTTCTCAAAGACATTATTTAATATGAATGAACCTGGTTTTATTCCGCCAGTTCCGAAATATATTCAGGAATGGGAGAGTCCGTTTGGAGAAGAAGCAAGGAAATTTCCGCTTCAGGCAATCGGGCATCATTATATGTCGCGGGTGCATTCGACTCATGATAATAATGACTGGACGAATGAGGCATTTCCGCAGAGGCTTTTTATTAATCCAATTGATGCATCCAAAAGAGGCATTAAGGATGGAGATGATGTAAAGGTTTATAACAGCAGAGGGGCCATCATAATGCCATGCAGGGTAACGAACAGGATTCTGCCAGGTGTGATTGATATTCCGCAGGGAGGCTGGTGGACTCCGGATAAAAATGGGATTGACAGGCGCGGGTGTGTTAACGTGCTTACATCAGAAAAATGGACACCGCTTGCCTTCGGCAATGCGCAGCATACGATAATGGTTGAAGTTGAAAAGGCATAAAGAAAATAAAAATAAGCAGAGCAAGATACATAGATGATGAAAAAACAATATGCATTCTTTTATGATTCCAGCAATTGTTCAGGCTGCAAAGCCTGTCAGGCAGCGTGCAAGGATAAAAACAATCTTGAAGTCGGAGTACTATGGCGAAGGGTTTACGAAGTAAATTCAGGCGGCTGGACCAAGCGCGGAGATGCATGGATAAATGAAGTAAAAGCATACAATATTTCTGTCTCATGCAATCATTGTGAGGATCCTCTTTGTGTAAAGAACTGTCCGACCAATGCGATGCACAAAAGAAAAGACGGCGTTGTGCTGGTTGATGAGAAAAAGTGTATCGGCTGCAGGTATTGTGAATGGGCATGTCCATATGGTGCTCCACAGTATGATGAAAAAATCGGTGTTATGAGCAAATGTACAATGTGTGAAGACTACATTGAAGAGGAAAAATCGCCTGCCTGTGTTGCCGCCTGTCCTATGCGGGCACTGGATTTTGGAGAAAAGAAAGAGATACAGAAAAAGTACGGGACTGAAAGTGAGTTTTATCCTCTTCCTTCCTCAGATATGACGAAACCATCGGTTGTAATAAAAGCTCATAAGGATGCTTCGTCAACAGATGACAGTAATGCGTGGATTAACAATAAAGAGGAGGTTTAATTTTATATGCGAAGCTCCGAATGGCCACTGGTTTTCTTTACTATAATGATGCAGATGACGGTTGGTTTTTTTATTGCGCTAAGCATCAGCTACAATTTTCTTATTGTTAAGCAGGAGAGTGTGATTGCAAGGGATATAAACGGAAGGTTAATATTTTTAGTCTGGCCTGTGCTTATTGCAGCGCTTTTAATCTCTTTCTTTCATTTAGGGAGTCCTAAGAATGCTATTTATGTTATGGGCAATATTTCCACCTCCTGGCTTAGCCGTGAAATACTTATGTCACTTATTTTCACAGCTTTTGTATTACTAACGGGTTTTATATTCTTCAGGGGAATATTTTCTTTGCATTTAAGGCTTATCTTTTTAATGCTCTGTGCAGCTGCAGGGGTTGGGCTTATTATCTCGATGTCAAAGCTCTATATGCTTGAAACTGTGCCTGCATGGAACAGTATTGCTACTCCCGGATCATTTTTTCTGACGGCTTTAATATCGGGCAGTTTTACACTACTTGTCTTGCTTCAGTTTATATTACAGAGGCATGGGAAGGATATTTTTTCGACTGAACAGACTGCAGCAGCTGCCAAGGTTATAGCAGTAATAATAATTGTTCTGATTGTTATTGAAATAGTTTCATGGCTATTGCATCTGAAAGTCTTATCATCATCGGCTGCAGGCGCAGGTAAAGAGAGCTTTAGTCTTATAGTTAACGGCAATACACTTATTTTTGCAGTCAGAATTATATTAAGTCTTCTTGCATTGATATTCCTGATTTTAACTATTTACATTTCCGGCAGAACTAATGCGGATATGAGGTTTATGTATATATCATTTTTTATAATGATCTTAAGTGAAATTTCAGGCAGGTATCTATTTTATGCAATGTATTCAAGGGTTGGTTTATAGAACAGGTTTTATTAAAGAAAAAAAGCATTCTGCTCATATTACAATGCTGCAGGAATCAATATTATTGCGGCAGCAAGAGAGCAGAATGCTTTTTATTTATGTGCAGGAACTATTTTAATTTTTAGAACAATGTTACTTGTCCGGTATGAATATCATAGATTCCGCCAGCTATTTTAAGTTTTCCTTCGTGTTCGAGTTCCTTAATAATACTGCTCGATTTTACACATTCGATCATCTGGTCTACGACATTGTTCTTGATTGCCATAGTTAACTGCTCTTTTTTATCTTCCGATTGGTTTTTTGCCTGTTTGACAGCATGCTGAATTCTTTTAGTAATTGAGCTAATACCCTTGCTGAAATGTCCGCCGTCCAAAGTAGCCTTAACAGCCCCGCAACTTGTATGTCCCATAATAAGTAAAAGAGGTGCATTTAAGTGTTCAGCCGCATACTCAACGCTGCCTAAGGTTACATCATCGATTACGTTTCCAGCGACTCTAATTACAAAGATATCACCCAGGTCCTCATCGAAAATAATTTCAGGGGGCACACGTGAATCGGCACAGGTAAGCACAATAGCGTATGGTTTTTGTCCTGAGACCTGTTCACCTCTTTCCTTAGGGAAGTCCTTTTGTTTTAAATTACCTGAAAGGTAGCGGTTATTGCCTTCAATAAGTCTTTGAAGAGATGCGTCACCTGTTTCTTTAGTCTCCCCTTCCTGGGCCTGAATTCTAAAAGATATACTAAAGAATATGACAGAAGCTGCAAGAAGCAGATTAAGTATATTATTTTTCACTTTTCCTCCATTTGTTTATTTTAATTATCCAATATTACAAAACTGGAAACGTAATAGATATAACTACTTATGGGGATTTCATATGGCTAGAAGTAGGTATTTATTCTGCTTCAGGGGAATTGACTTTATTAAATTACTTTCAATTTTTATATTATTTTATTGTACTTTTAGAAAAGAAAGATTTTGTAAGAAGACATAAGATATGGGTAATACAATATTAAAAGATGCTGCAGTAATTGTTCCGGTTTACCGCAAGAAGAGCGATCAACTGAATATAGTATTAATACGCAGAAGTGAGCATGGCATTCATGGCGGGCAGCTTGCCTTTCCGGGCGGGAAATATGAGGAGAGAGATATTTCGTTTATGCATACAGCGCTTCGTGAGACCGAGGAGGAGATAGGGCTTAAAAGCAGTAATATAAATGTGCTTGCACAGCTGCCGGTCTTAGAGACATTAGGCACAGGCTACAGAATACATCCTTTTCTAGCCAGAATAAGGCCATTAAAGGAGTGGACAATTCAGGAAAGTGAAGTTGCTGAAGTACTTGAAGTAAACTTAAACGAACTTATGGAGCCGGGCTATCACTTAGAAGAAATGATGAAATTTGATCAGTGGCCAAAGCCAGTAAAAATACCATATTATAAAGTTGGAAATTATAAATTATGGGGAGCCTCATACAAAATTCTCCATCCGCTACTACCCTGTCTTATAAGCGGCAAGTTTGATATTTAGTCCAGTAAGAGTTACCCGCAAAAGTACCCGCAAAAGTTATATCTTCAGTTATTTATCCAAATTTCTTATGAAAACTTTCCTGACTACCATAATTATTAATCGGAAATTAACTAATTTTCTCCGGCTGATATTTTCAGGCAATAAATAAAAGAAATTCCAATATATTTAATAGGAGTTATAATGAAGTACAAGTTTTCCCTATTATTTACCTTCATGCTTTCCATTTCTACAATAAGTTTCAGT
>JBLNEL010000013.1:0-3162 GCA_050262615.1 Bacillota bacterium | reverse complement strand
GAGACTGAAGCAGTAAAAGAAGAGATGCTTCAGTCACTAATAAAACTTGAGCAGAAAATTCTTCCGGTTTTTTAACAAACCGGTTCTTTCATGATACTGGGAACTATAAATCAGGGCGGAGCAGAGTTCCGCCTGATTTAATAAAAAATATTTTTTAAGGGAGAATCATTCTTCTGCTATTTCATCTTCCTCCAGGTCCATAAGCGACTTCTTCAGATCCTGATTTTCTAAATCTCTGGCTTCGAGGTATTCTTCATAAAATTCTTCGTATTCATCCTCAAGAGATTCAGCAAACTGATCCATGATGTTCAGTATATCGTCAGCTTTTTTAAACAGATCAGCAAGCATCATGACAGTAGTGCTTGAAATAAGGGATGAAACTTTATTATCCAGCGTATGCTTAAAAGCAGCAAGTTTATCGTTAAGGAGATGAATGCTGTTAGTGCTGATGCCGTATTTTTTAAGTTTTCCTAAATAAGTCAATGAAAGCATTCGTACAGCCTCACCTTTATCCAGCAGGTCTTTATCGAGCATACGGTAAAAGTTGCTTTTTGTAAATCTGGTTTTTTCCTTAAGTGCCAGGTTATTAGTTTCTCTTGCAAAGTTAAATAATGCTGTAACAACAGGGCAGATGGCGTTAATAAATTCATCTTTTGCCCCTGCGTTCCGAATAGTTTTGTCGAGTATTTCAGAAGAGAGTTCTTTATCCAGCTTTCTGATCTCATCCATTGTTTTTCTCAATTTACTTCCATTTGAAGTAAATGTCCTTACGCTTAAGACTATATCTTTATTTTCTGATAGAAGGGTAAGAACAGATTCATACATTCCAAGTTTTTGTTTTTCAAAGTCGTTCATTTTTTTTAATCCTTTTCCATTTTCATAATATTTTCAATTCCTGTGATCTTATCATATTTGCTGACTTATAGCGATATGAATTCAACTATGGTTAAGATAAGACACCTTCGGAAAAACTACTATAGAGAGGATTCTGATTCTTTTATAGCGATTGTACAAAGCCAGGTGTAGAGGTTTATCCTACTATAATTGGATGGAAATTGGTTTAGCGGGGCAGAATAGGGCAGTTCCTGTTTTAATGCCATTGGCATAAAGCATTAATATTCATAACTTTGCGTGGAAGATTAAACATATTCAGGAGAAAGAATGCTTAAGAACAGGGTTGCCTTAATTACAGGGAGCAGCAGGGGTATAGGTGCTGCTACTGCAAAGCTTTTTGGTGAACAGCATGCGTCAGTTGCTGTAAACTATTCGAGCAATAAAGCTGCTGCTGAAGCCGTAGTTAGCGAGATAGTTTCAAAAGGCGGAAAAGCTATAGCCGTTCAGGCAGACGTTACAAACTGCCAGCAGGTTAAAAGCATGATAGATACAGTGACAAATCAGTTAGGTCCGATTGATACCTTAGTATTAAATGCGGGTATGAACTTCAAGTTTGCTCCCTTCCTTGAGCAGTCATGGGAAGACATAGAAAAAAAGATAATGGGAGAGATGAAGGCAGTATTCTATGCCTGTCAGTATCTTTTACCGCAGATGGTTGAAAGGCAGAAAGGGTGTATAATTTGTGTTTCGAGCGGGCTTTCAAAAAAACCAGGAAAAGGATTTGTAGCCCACAGTGCTGCAAAAGCCGCAATGAACCTTATAGCTCATTCACTGGCAGGAGAGTTTGGTCAGTATGGAATAAGAATAAACACAGTAGCTCCGGGGCTTACATTAACCGATGCTACGAGCTGGATGCCTGAGGAAAGAATGCAGATGGCAGCTAAAATAAATCCTATGAAAAGAATAGGTCAGCCTGAAGACCTGGCAGGAGCGATACTTCTTCTTGCGAGTGACTATGCCAGGTATATTAACGGGGGTTATCTTCCGGTAGACGGCGGACTTACAATGCTGTAAAAAGTAAGCATAAAAATCATCCTTTTATAAAAGACGGCTGGTCTGATAAAGTGTTTTTCAGGCCGGCCGTTTTTTTATTTAAACCTGCATTTTTGGACAAAATTTGAAGAAATAAAGATGTTCGTTAACGTTTTTTTCGTTAATTTCGATTTGTTAATTGAGGTTTAAATGAAGAAATCCTTAAAACTGACATTAGTCCTTCCCAAGATACCTGATATTGAGCTTTTGGCAATGAGAGCGCTTGAGCAGCTTGCAGAATACTATGAGATACCCGAAGAGAAGATTGGAGAAGCCAGAATAATCTTAACCGAAGCAATTATTAATGCTTTTGAGCATTCCGGAAGCTTGCGTGAAGAGATAAGGGTAGTGCTAAAGGCACAGAGGGATAAGATCGAATTTACGGTAAAGGACTATGGTCACGGATTTGATCCCGGAATGGTGGAGGATCCTGAGATATCGGCTAAGCTTAACTCATCGCATAAGCGCGGATGGGGCTTAAAGCTTATGCGCTCGATGGCAGATGAATTAAGTATAAATTCTACTGCCAGGGGAACCGCCATAACAATAGTAAAAAGAATGATATAAGGAGAAAAATAAATGAACGGAAAGGAACTGACATTAACGTCGAGAGTTGAATCTGACAAACTTATTATTGAGACTGACGGCTATATAAATAACCGCGGCGGAGAGATAATTGCAGATGAATGCTACAGGCATATGAATAACGGTGTAAAAGACATTGTACTGGATCTTAAGAATTCCAGGGTTGTAAATTCCATTGGCATCTCAATACTAATAGAGATAATTGAGAAGTTAAATGAGACAGGCGGGAAGATATATTTTGTTAATCTTGATCCTTCAGTAGAAAAGACCTTTTCAATAATGGGATTATTTCAGTACGCAGTAAAAGCTTAAATAACTGTTGTTAAAAAACTGGATCTAATAATTTATGGACAACGACTCACTATTAGACAGACTGGTAATTCATGTAAAGGATTTTCAGGAGGGGTTTCAGATCCTCTCAAAGTGCAGGACACTGGAAGACCTGGCAAAGAACTTTTCGCATATGTTAAGAGGATCGCTGCTTGTTTCATATGTTAATTTATTTTCTTACACAGAAAATGAAAATAAGTTGATTGTGCTTTCGCAGCAGAAAAAGCATTCAGATGAGTTTTTAAAGTGTCTGAAGGAATCTGAAAGCTGCAGCATATATGAGCTTAGTGATAATGAAGTCTATATTGCAGCTGTTCTCAA
>JBLNEL010000012.1:0-3503 GCA_050262615.1 Bacillota bacterium | reverse complement strand
TTCGGCTTTGATAATTTCCCCATCACAGGGCGCATACACTTCTTTGCCCCAACAATAACACTTATTTAACGGAACACCAAAGAAGAGATACTGTAACCAATTTGTGTTATAAAAAGGCCTCCCGCTTCTTTCGCAATCAACCTGTAAAATATCAAAAGCGAACCTCTCTCCTAATTGATCAGTTCCATGACTCGGAATCTTTTTCCCTGGAGTGGTTGGAGCCATCCACTCTCCGCGTAAAGGAAATTCAATGTTCACTGCATCAAGTTCTTTCACATGATCACTCCTTGATTTGGTATTCAGGTCATTATTCCCGACATATGCATGTAAAATCACAGCTGTAATGATAATAAGAATTAGCCCAGCGATTGAATACTTTCGTATGTCAGTCCAGGTATACCCACCATAGATATTTCCCACGCATATTGAAATGTTGAGATATACTTTATTTATTCATTAAATATTCCTTAAAAACATCTCACTTATGATAGGATGAATGTGTTTAATTAGCCAAAATCAATAAATTAGCAAAGTATTGCAATTAATAATGTCCTCAACTCTGATATTTGGATTGTGATATCTTCTGCGTCCGATTGTTTTTTTGCCATACTCTATTGCTTCACATGGACACCAGTGAATACAGGCAAGGCATCGCTCACAATTATGCTGCCAAACCGGATGCCGGTCTTCCATTTTTATATTGCATACCGGACATACTTCTGAGCAAAGGCCGCAGCTGTTACATTTGTCGGTCGTTAAAAACGCTTCGTCCCATTTATTGATATTTTTATACAAATAACTGCGATTTGTTATTTTACTCCACAACTCCGCTTTCCTTATCACCGGTTTACGTTCACCACCAGCAATCGCTTTGGCGGCTTTATCAACCTTTACGGTAGCATCTCCCAATATTTGCCGAACCTTTTCAGATGAGGAAGTCTGATGGCCCACAATGTAGTTACCCGGCATCTTAACTTCTTCGGCATAAGATAAACGAATCCCTTTTCCAGACAGAATATCCTCCAACATGCCCAAAGGGTTCGCCCTTGTTCCTCCGGAATTGGCGACCGCAAAGCAATAGGTTCCTGGATTTATGGCAAGTCTTTCGGCAAATCGCTTCACTAATCTGGGCAGCCCATTATAGAAAACTGGAAATATAAAACCAACAGCTTCACCAGGCCCGCCAACAGATTCACTAGATACCTGTGCGGCCATTGGCCTGATGCTGCAATCTCCCAATTCTTTTGCTATTTTACGGGCAATTTCCAGTGAATTGCCTGTTGCAGAAAAATAAAAAATTGTAAAATCCATATAAACCCTTCCTTTAATTTTTATATATAAAAAATTTTTCTGAGTTCATTAAAATAACCATCTATTTGGGCAATAATCTTGTCATAATCCAATTCATTGTTTTCTGAGTTTCGAATATCCTCCAATATCTGATTTGTAAAACCGACATTCGCCCAAAAAATCAGCTGCTTGCACCTTTCGAAGTCAAGACCTTCTCTGAATCTGGATTCATCAATCAAATCAAACATTGTCTTATAGCATAACGATTGTTTCCCTTTCAGTCTTTCCTCCAGTTCCTTATTGATTTCTTCAGACTTTGTGATGGTGCTAACCTTATTGAATTCGAAAATCCAGGGGTACCTCCGCAGCAACTCAAGCTGAAGAAGATATGACTGCCGTAGTCTTTCAAAAATATCCCGTTCATTAAAATTCATTAATTCTAAATATTCTTTATTAATTATGTCTGTGCAGTAATCGTAAAGGAATAGAAAAAGGTCTTTCTTGTTATTTACATAATGGAACATTAACCCTTTTGAAATTCCGGATTCTTTTGCAATTACATTTGTCGACGCTTCGTCAAATCCCTTAGTGGCAAATTCCTTTAATGCCGCATTTAAGATAGCATCCCGTCTTTTTTCTTCAAGATCAACTATTTTTAAAAGCATAATATCACCTTATTTACTTTATTTACCTAATAGGTTAATAACATTGTATATCTTATTAACCTGTCAGGTCAATATGTTAAGAAAGAAATTTTAATTTTAGCAATCTCTTATTTAGTTTATCTTAGAAACAATTGAGCTGTCTGACAAGTTGGCAGAACTCATACGAGACCGCCTTTGCGGCAGAGAGCTCTTCCCGATCATCTTTAGAAAAGTCATACTGTAAATGGCTGCGTATATAAACATAAAGTACTATAACTTCCAGGATGAATTAATTGCATTGAGACATACTGATAATGATATAATGATGCAAAATGAAAGAAGTAATAAATATATCATTTCAAAGATTATGGAAATGCTTGAAAGAATAAACGTACTGGATCAAAATCTGGACATAACAACCTTTCTTTGCTTTTGTCTTGTAGATAATTTCAGTTATAGTATTCTGCGCCAAACTGATTTAGGCGTTGATGTCTCAATAGAACAATGTGCTGAGATGATACTTAGATATACAAAATTGAATTAACAAAAATGGTAATATTATTTCATTTGTAGTAGCCTACTTTTAATTTTTGCATCACAAAAGGTAGAGAATATTTAAATATTAAACCTTATGGCTCAGATGCTCTGCATGTTTTGGTAAGAGCAATTGGAGTATCGGCAAGAACAAAGGATGAACCCTCTGACCTTATAAATGTTGGTATTGAAGAATTAATACGGCAGCATTATGAATTGCCGGCTTTTAGTACATTGTTAAGAGCATCAAACAGAATAAGAGTATCTGTATATCGATCTTTTTATCGTCAGATTCATAATCTGATGAGCGAAGAGTCTAGGAATAAAATTGATAAACTTTTAGAATCTGAACAAGATAACATTTATACTTCGTGGAATTTTATGAAGCAGGAGCCTGGCACTCCAACTCTTATGCATCTAAAAGATTTAGTTAACTATCTAACATGGCTATCACGGCAAAAAGTTAGTACTGATGTGCTTTCAAATATTCCAGATATTAAAATCAAACAGTTTGCAGCTGAAGCAAAAACTCTTAATGCCGCACAAATGAAAGCATTAGAACCTAATAAAAGATATACTCTTGCAGTAGCATTATTGGCTGTTCAATCGGCAAGAGCACTGGATGACCTAGCTGAAATGTTTATTAAAAGAATGTCCAGTATTCACAGAAAAGGAAAAGAAGCCCTTGAACTATATAGAACTAAAAATATTCAGACCACTGATAAATTAGTAGTAACACTGCGAGATATGATTTTAGCGTATAAAAAAGATGGAAGTATTGAAGAAAGATCTGCAGCAATCCAATCCGTAATTGAGGAAAAAAGTGATGAGGTTCTCAGCGATTGTGAAGCTCATACAGCTCATATCGGTAATAATTATTATTCGTTTCTTTGGAAATACTACAAAAGCCATAGGGTAACTTTGTTTAGTCTATTAAAAAACGTTACACTTCATTCTACCAATCAGGATGTATCACTAGAGCAGGCATTAAAGTTTCTTCAGTCAAATGAACATGTACGCAAAGACTTACTAGAT
>JBLNEL010000011.1:0-3543 GCA_050262615.1 Bacillota bacterium | reverse complement strand
TAAGAGCTGAGCTTCGCCGAGTCTGTAGGTAAGCAGTAAAGCCAGAATAAGACCAATTTTGTTTTTCTTAAAGAACAAAGCAAATGTATTAGTGAAGTTCTGAAGAACACCTTTTGAACCTTCAGCGACAGCCGGTTTATCACTTAATGGGTATGGCAAAATAAAGAAGTGATAAATAGCGAAAATGAAGAATAAGCCTGTAATAATGTAAAAAACAGTAGTCCATGCGCTGACAACTCCAGCAGTCTTTGAGAGAGTACCGGCAATAACTACCAGAATACCCTGGGCAGTAATCATAGCAATTCTATAGAATGTGCCTCTGATACCTGCATAGAAAGCCTGACCGTGTTTATCAAGGCCCAGCATATAAAAACCATCGGCAGCGATATCATGAGTTGCAGAGCTAAAGGCCAGTAAAAACAGGAACATAAGTGTATACTGGAAAAATGCCGCAGCCGGGATAGTTAAAGCAACTCCGGCCAGACCGAAGCCTATCAGAAATTGCATAGCAATGATCCAGGATCTTTTTTTTCTGAACATATCAACAAAAGGACTCCAGAGAGGTTTAATAACCCAGGGGAGGCTTAACCAGCTGGTATAGAATGTTATATCTGTATTGGAAATGCCCATGTCCTTATACATAATAATAGAAACCAGCATTACAATTGCATAAGGAATGCCTTCAGCATAATAGAGTGAAGGTACCCAGGCCCATGGATGCCGGAAAGTTGGTTTTCCTTTCCCTTTATTTTCTGAACCGGTTTCAACTGTTACAGCCGGGTTGTTTTCAGCTGTAAATGTTGATTTCTCTTTTGACATTAAACTCTCCTGTTTTAGAACTGTTGAATTATTAAATTTTAGATTTTGCCATAATTATTGCTCCCATTGCCGGGGGATAATCAGGCAGTTTTATATTAACCGATGGAGCTTTAGAGGCAACTTTTTCTCTGAAAACATGTGAGAAATGGTTTTCTGTGCTTATCAGGCCGCCAATTAAGGATAAATTAAGCACCGGCTCGTTGATCTTTTTAGTCATTGCGCAAATATGCTGCAGAAGTTCCTCTGATTCTTCTTCAAGAATTGTGCTGCAGACCTGATCTCCTTTTTCAGCAGCTTCAATAACCAGTGGTGCAACTGATGCTATATCAAAGTTATTCTTGTAAATCTCAATAATCAGTGTTTCAGGAGTAGTTATATTAAATTTCTGAGCTACAAGTTCAGTTAGTAATGTTTTTTCACCTCTTCCGTCAAAATCCTTGGCCAACATGCTCAGTCCACGTTTACCAATTACATAACCGCTGCCCTGATCGCCGATAAACCTGCCGAATCCACCCACTCTATGTATTTCGCCCTTAGAATCTTTTCCGAACATAATTGAACCGGTACCAGCAATTAAAATGCTGCCTGGTTTACCGGAAAAAGCACCTTCAAGAGCAATTCTTGCATCACTTTCAACATGGAATGGTATACTTACTCCCTTAGACTTAGTAAATTCGGCAAAACCGAACTCCATGCGTTCTGCATCACTTCTTCTGCCGGCGCCAGTGGTTCCAAGCAGTACTGATACAAAATCACTATATTCAGCATTCAGCTTTTCTTTACATTCTGTAATCAAATTAAACAGGGTTTCAGAAACCTTCTCAGTTCCTATCATTATGAAGGTAGAAGGGCCGCCTGTGCATTCATAAAGGATATTTCCCTGCAGGTCGGCAGCAATACAAGCTGTTTTTGTGCCGCCGCCATCCATTCCAATTAAATAACTCATATTTTTATATCTCAGAATAATGTTGAAAAATTAAGCAAAAAATATGAAAAAAGAATGAACATTAAAAGTGTTTAATGAGGATTTACTGTATTGAACGAAAGAATTCGGAGGAATGATGAGTTTAGGCGTGAAATTAAAAGTAAGTAAATATTATATTCTGAGAGTCAGAGGATATGAAAAATTCTGCTCTCCCCAAAATAGTCAACTCTGGGCATCTTTTGATAGGAGAGCAGATTTAAGACCTGGAATGTCTTAGCTATTCTCGACAGGATTTGATAAAAGAACCTTTTCAATAGCTTCTTTTAAGACATCTTTTGGCAAAGCACCTTGCGCCATCTGCGGCTTTTCACTCTTAGGAATAAATAAAAGTGAAGGTATGCTTCTTATACCAAAGATTGCGGCAAGTTCCTGTTCTTTTTCAGTGTCAATTTTATAAATATTGATTTTACCATCAAATTCCTTTGATAGTTCTTCCAGGATTGGAGCAACCATACGGCATGGACCGCACCAATCAGCATAAAAGTCTATTAAAGCAGGAAGTTCACCCGAGAAGTTCCATTCTTTGCTTTTTTCATAATCAAATACTTTTTCCAGAAATGTCTGTTTAGTTAAATACTCTATCATATATCCCCTTTATTTTTTCTTATCTTATAATTATAATTTTTATATGTAATTAGATGAAACAAATACAAAAAGGATTCAAAACCAAATAGTTAAAATTTTTTAGTTTTTGTACTTCCGGACCGTAATTAATTTATTATAATTTAATAAAAGTTAGATTATATTAAAGCAGGCATATTAAAATATTAATATTATAACTATCAAAACTTCAATTAAATATAAGGAATGGAATCATGCCCAAAATGAATATTTCTGTCCCACATAATCTGGGTGCAGGTGAGGCTCAAAACAGGATCAAAAATCTGGTCGGGGATCTTAAGAAGCAGTTTGGTGATCAGATTGATAATGTTCAGGAATCGTGGGAAGGCAATAAAGGTAATTTTTCCTTCAGGGCTATGGGCATGTCTATAGACGGCAATATTCTTGTAAAACCAGATTCAGTAAGTCTTGAAGGGAATCTTCCATTGACAGCAATGCCTTTTAAAGGGACAATAGAAAGAACTATAAAAGATCAGTTATCCAGTCTTCTAAGCTAAAGTCAAATAACATTATTTAATTTCAGAGTTCATAAAAGCACGAAATATATCGTGCTTTTTTCTTTCCCGAATACTTTTTTCTTTTTATGTATATGTTTTAATACAGCTATAGCCTCTTTTTTTATACAGATCATTTCTGAAGAACCCAATTTTCTTACTGAACTTCGGCAATAATGCACAGGCATAAAAATTGTCCTAAATGCTTATAGACAGCTATACTTTCAACAAGTATACAGCCTATAAAAAATATACTTTACAACAAGTATACGGGTCTAATTTATCCGGAATATCTCTATATATTAAGTCAGTGGGGAATTTATGCTGCATTTAAGAATTCACAGAAGCTGCAGATTTAATATACTTCATCTTCTTTTCCTCATTCTTTTTGGAGTTTATGCCTGTCCATTATCAGCAAAAGCAGTTCCACTGATAAGTAAATATTCTCCTATAAGTAAAGATTCCTCATACAACGATGTTTTAACAGTCAGTCAGAATAAAAATATATCATCTGATAATTCACGTAATAAGTTTAATTCACCTAATATGTCTCAGAAGGCGGGGCTAAGGACTAGCAGGGAATTAAATAAGGGAAAAGATTCAAAGGATTCATTACCAGTTTCT
>JBLNEL010000010.1:0-2700 GCA_050262615.1 Bacillota bacterium | reverse complement strand
TAAAACTTATGAATGATAATACGCTTGTTGGGATAATAATGGGGAGTGATTCTGATCTTTCAATCATGAAGGAAGCCCAGTCAGTATGTGAGCAGTTTGGTGTTAAATGCGAGATGAAGATAATCTCAGCGCACCGTACTCCGCAGATCCTGGCCGAGTATGCATCAGGTGCAGTAGAAAGGGGGTTAAAGGTAATTATTGCAGGTGCAGGCGGGGCAGCACATCTTCCTGGAGTTACAGCAGCATTTACTCCGTTGCCAGTAATAGGAGTTCCCATACTTGGAAAATCTATGAATGGAATGGATTCATTACTATCGATAGTACAGATGCCCTCAGGCGTACCGGTTGCGACGGTTGCAGTCAACGGAGCCAAGAATGCAGGGATACTTGCCATGCAGATAATCGGGTCATCGGACAAGGGAATACTTCAGAAGGTAATAGAATTTAAGAAGAAACTTGCAGAAGAATCAGCTGCGAAGAACAAAGCAATCAACGGTTAATAAAACCAGATACTAATAAAACAAGATACTAAGAAAACCAGCAGACAGATATAAGAGTAAGTTAAAAGACAATGTATCTTATAAATATTATATAGTATTAATCTAATCGAAAACGAATCTTACCAAAAGGGCGGAAAATCTTTCCGCTCTCATATAATTCCTCAAAAACCGGACTTACATACCTTATTTGGTAATATTTTTCTTATAGTTAGGAAAAACTATAAAAAAGGACATTGAGAACCTAAAAAAGGGGATAAAAACAAGGTTTTTTTCTGAGAGAAGGTGGCATATTAATTGCGTGACCTATTGCGGAACCAAAAAATAAGGTATGGAAATGCATTCACACATTTTTTCGAATTATCCTCCAAAGGACAAGAGTAATTTAATTCCTTTATTACAGGATGTGCAGAATATTTATGGATATTTGCCGGAATCTGCTTTAATGGATATATCTGAGTTTATTGGTATGCCTTTAAGCCGTATATACGGTGTAGCTACCTTTTATAACCAGTTCAGACTCAAGCCTTTAGGTAAAAACATTATCAGAGTTTGCAGAGGGACAGCTTGTCATGTTAAAGGTTCAGCCAATCTGCTTTTTGCATTGGAATCTGAACTTAACTGTAAAGCTGGCGAGACAACTCGCGACAAAAATTTCACACTCGAAACTGTTGCCTGTATAGGTGCATGCAGTATTGCACCGGTCATTAATGTTAATAATGATTATTACGGGAGAGCGACAGTTAAAGACATCCCCAAAATACTTAAGAAGTATTCTCTAACCAATTCAACTGAAAAAATTGAAGAACAAATTACGAGTGAAAAATGAAAACTTTTCTGGATAAATGCTGTGAAGAATGCTGGCACAGCCAAGAAAAACCCTGCAATCAGTTCGTTACATGTTGTACAGAAGGGCCGCTATGTCACCATGATCAGGCTTGCAACGATAAGTTCAAGTCACTGAATCAGAAGCTGACCTACAAAGATCATGATATTCCTGTAATTTTTATCGGAATGGGAACCTGCGGACTTGCCTCAGGAGCAAAAAAAGTTGAAGAAGCCATTTTAGCTGAGCTTGAAAAAAACAATATCAAAGCTAAAATTGAAGCTACAGGCTGTATAGGATATTGCGCAAAGGAAGTTATTGTAGACATAAAACTTCCGGGACAGGACAGAGTATCCTACTGCGAAATCGTGCCCAAGATCGTACCAAAGTTCATTCAGAGAACATTGGTTGAAAAGGGAATATTCAAAGAAAAACTTTTAGGAACACATGGTAAACCTACCCCTGAAGTTCCTTCAATTAACGATGATCCGTTCTTTAAGAATCAGCTTAAGGTTGTTTTAGAAAACTGCGGAATTATCGATCCTTCATCACTTGACTCCTATCTTGCAGTAGGCGGATTTAAGGGCTTAGATAAAGTCTTAAGACTTATGAAGCCTGAGACAGTTGTTAAGGAAGTTTTAGCCAGCGGATTAAGAGGCCGCGGCGGTGCCGGATTCCCAACAGGAAAGAAATGGGAGCTGGCATTAAAGAATAAGTCAGAGTTCAAGTATGTTATATGCAATGCTGACGAAGGTGATCCTGGTGCATTTATGGACCGTTCGGTACTTGAAAGTGATCCTTACAGGGTTATTGAAGGTATGATCATTGCAGCATATGCAATTGAAGCCACACACGGTTACATATACTGCCGTGCTGAATATCCGCTTGCAATTGAAAGATTAGAAAATGCGATCAAAGAATTAAAAAAATATGGCTTACTGGGTAAGAATATTTTAGGAAGCGGATTTAATTTTGAACTTAAGGTTAAAAAGGGTGCAGGCGCATTTGTCTGCGGCGAAGAGACAGCGCTTATTGCTTCAATCGAAGGCAAACGCGGTATGCCGAAGCCTCGTCCTCCATATCCGGCAAATTCAGGATTGTGGGGCAAACCGACAATTATTAACAATGTTGAGACATTAGCAAATATACCTTCACTTATAACAAGAGGTGCGGGCTGGTTCTCATCGATAGGAACACAGACCAGTAAGGGTACAAAAGTATTTGCTCTTTCAGGCAAGATCAAAAATTCAGGTCTTGTTGAAGTACCAATGGGTGTTACACTCGAAGATGTTGTATTCAACATCGGCGGCGGAATACCAGACAACAAGTTATTCAAAGCCGTTCAGATCGGCGGACCTTCAGGCGGATGCTTACCTG
>JBLNEL010000009.1:0-4205 GCA_050262615.1 Bacillota bacterium | reverse complement strand
TATCAACCCTTACATCATGAAGATCAGTTTCAATATTATCAAATATCTGGAACTCGAAAGCTAAAACATATTTAGGTGCATACGCTTTCTTCAAAAGCCTGTCGTAATGCCCGCCTCCCTGTCCGACTCTTTGTCCGAAACATGAAATGGCAACTGCAGGTACGATAAACAGATCAATATCCGAAAGATCTTCATCTGTACTTATCTTAGGCTCATAATAGCCGTCAGAATTCTTTACAATGTCATCCCAGCCTGTGAACTGGAAACGCCGGAAAACCCTCTGC
Organism: Bacillota bacterium; assembly: GCA_050262615.1. Taxonomy (GTDB): domain Bacteria; phylum Bacteroidota; class Ignavibacteria; order Ignavibacteriales; family SURF-24; genus JAUZPB01. Next base: position 3,921 of record JBLNEL010000009.1, on the reverse strand, counting down.
TCTTTAAAAAATTTGGGGAGTATTACCTGCTTGCCCCAGCTTACAGCAAGATCAATTATCTTGCGTGTGTCTACCTCGCCGGGTTTGTTTGAGATATATGTGTGGATCTTTTTTGCATAAACAAAGTCGTCAGTCGATGAAAGCCTCTGAATTATCTTCTGCGTCTTTAATGTAACATCTTCTGCTGTTATAAGTCTTTTTCTTTCAAGAACTGATTTCCTTGCTTCGGATTTTGCGATTAAAGTTTTCACAATTGGCCCCCTCTCTCTCTTCAATTACCGCCAAATTTTTTTTATAAATTACAAATTCCTGTAGACAAAGGTAAACAATTTTTTTAATAGATAATATTTTTATATTCCGGTATCACTTTCTAAAGTGGCTGGTTTTTTGTAATTATCTTTATGCGTTAATTTTTATGCGTTGGCTTTTATTCAGCCAGTTTTAAGTAATGATTATTATGTAATAATCTTTAAGTGGTTGCTTTTTCATTTTTTTTCTCTCTCTCTATATGAATATTACTGTTTATTAAAAGAAAAACGGAGCTGTGTGATGCAGAGTATTAAAATGATAAATCTTAAGTACAGGCTTGTTGCAGTATTATTTTTTATTGCAGCAATTCCCCTTAAATATTATGCCCAGCCAAACAGTTTTCTCACTTTTCAGCAAAGCGATTTCCTGCTTACCTCACCAGGTGCAATGCGATATGGATTATATGGATACGAAAATCCTGCTGTGCTTAACTATACCCGGGGATTTAATATGCTTTTTGCCTGGTCTGATCACCAGGGAAAGTTCAGGGAGTTTAACAGCTGGGGATTGTTTACTTCTCTTTATAATATGGGCTTTGGAATGGTAAAGCAGAAGTTTTCTGACAAAACTATAACAAATTATAAGTTATCTCTTGGCTTTGGCAGCAGATCATTCAGCACTGGATTTTCTTATGGCTGGACTGGGGGCGATCTGCCAGGCTTTAACGGCACTGATATATTGACATTAGGCTTTTTAATAAGACCATCTGAATATATTTCAGCCGGACTGACAGGCACAACAGCTATAACAGAAAATTCAAGAAGCGGCTATGCTGAACTTGCCATTAGACCTTTAGGTAATGAACTGATTTCTCTTTTTGGTGAATATGCCTTAAGCTCTGTACGCGGCGGGGATTATAAAAGAAACTTCTGGAGCGCAGGCGCAGCACTAGAGTTACTCTCCGGATTAAGAATTACAGGAAGATACTTCGATTCAAAAGCCTTCAGAGTGGGCCTCGAAGTAGGCCTTGGAAACTTAAGCCTGAGCACCCAGTCCTCTTTTGACCAGGATCAGAAATATGTAAACAATACATATGGAATAAGGATCGGCTCTTACGACAGAAACCTTATGCGCACTATTTTTCCGCAGAAGGACTATTATAACCTTACACTTTCAGATGAAATTAAATATCGCCGCTTCAGATTTTTCGATAACTCAAGTACACTTTTTGATCTGATAAACCAGATAAATGCTGCAAAAGAAGACCCTCAAATCTCCGGCATTGCAATTAATGCCTCAACTCTGAGCGCAGACAGGGAAAAACTCTGGGAATTAAGAGAAAGGATCAGGGACTTCCGTTCTTCAGGCAAAAAGGTTGTCATATTCCTTGAAAGACCAGATATGTCAGTCTACCATTTTGCCTCTGTTGCTGATAAAATAATTCTTGATCCGCAGGGAATGATAATAATGCCGGGACTGGTTTCAGGCAGAACATACTTAAAAGGCACACTTGAGAAGATAGGTATTGGTTTTGATGAGTGGAGATTTTTTAAATATAAATCAGCACTTGAGGACTTCGGCCGTGATAAGATGTCTGAAGCAGACAGGATACAGAGACAGGAACTCTTAGATGGGTTTTATGAGCTTACAAGAAACGATGTATGCAAAGGGAGAAATATTACAGCAGAAGATTTTGATGACATTGTAAACAATATGGCTGTAATAATGCCCTCGGAAGCCATAAAAAGACATTTGATCGATACGGTTGGAAGATGGGATAGTGTTGAAGAAATATTAAAAAAACTAAATAACCAAAAGACAACTTTGACCGGTTCCTTGGAGAAGTTCAGCCTGCCGGATGATGATCACTGGGGAGAGTATAACTATATCGCAGTTGTCTACGCCTTGGGCGTCTGTGATATGAATACAGGTATCGCAGCAAGAGACCTTGTTAAGGATATGGAGGCTGTTACAAATAACCCGCGCATTAAAGCTGTTATTCTTAGGGTGGATTCTCCGGGAGGAGATGGGATGGCTTCAGATTATATTGCAGAAGCAATAAAAAAATGTAAGGCCAAAAAACCTGTTATTGTCTCTCAGGGATCCGTTGCAGCTTCTGGCGGTTACTGGCTTTCTATGTATGCCGATACTATAATTGCTGCTCCTAATACTATTACTGGCTCAATTGGTGTTATTGGCGGCTGGGCTTATAACTCCGGACTAAAGGAGAAACTGGGAGTTAGCACTGACTATGTTAAGCGCGGTGAACACGCTGAGCTTGGATTTGGGGCAACTGTGCCTTTACTCGGCATAAGCCTGCCGGATAGAAACCTTAACCCTGAAGAAAGGCAAAGAATGGAATATATAATCAAAAGCGAATATGAGGACTTTGTCTCGAAAGTTGCCTCCGGACGCAGACTTCCAAATGAATATATTGACTCTATCGGGCAGGGAAGAGTCTGGACAGGCAGTGCCGGACTTGACAATAAACTAATTGACCTGCTTGGCGGCCTCGATGATGCAATCCGTGTCGCAAAGGCAAAAGCCGGTATTTCTGATGATAAAAATGTAAAAATATTCCAGTACCCTGAAATGCCTGCCTTTAATTTGAGTTTTCTGCAGCCGAGGATATTTGGGGTTGAACTAAAGGAAAATGAAATTATTGAACACCTTACGTTCAGGTTTAATCATAACGGGCAGCCTTTGTTTATTCTGCCTCTGGATGAAATGGATCTGGTAAAATAGGATATCTTTTGTTATTTTTTCCAGAGCTAATTTGTCCGGCAACAAGAAATTATAAAAAGTATTAAGTAATCACTCTAATGGTTAAACCTCTAAAAAAGATAGGTGTAATCCTTATTATTATAATACTGCTTCCGGCAGTGTTTTTCTCTGTCTATGAGATAGGTACACTCAGTTCAAGTGAAAAGGTGATTGAAGAGATCTATAACAATCAGCTGGATGCCATATTATACTCTGTAAATCAGTTTTCTGAGGATATTGCAGGCAGCTGGATAAATAAGATAAATATGAACCTGGCGCTTCAGAAGATCCGCCCTGAAGAGTTTAATAAAGAAATACTTAAGCTTCAGTCGGAAAACCCAATTAAAATGGTCTTTTTCCTGGATGATCTCAAAAGCAGCAGCCCTGTAATTTATACTTTAGCTGATATTAAACAGCCTGAAACTAATGTATCGGTAAAAGCTGACTTTACAAGACAGATTAATTCTCTGGTCAGACAAAATGAAAACAGGATCAGAAGGCTTTATACTTATAAAAAAGGGGGCTATAGAAAAATTGAAGCAATTCAGAGCAATATACTGAATAATTCAATTGCACTGATATTTCTTCTTGATAATGAAAACAATACTCAGACTATCTGCGGATTGTTTATTGATCCGTTAAGCTTTGTAAGAAAAACGCTTGCCCCTAAACTTCAGGAGGTCTCCCAGGGAAAATTTATTATTATGGTTTCCGAGGGAACAAACAACAGGCAAATCTATGCTACTGAAAATACAGGTTATCTCCGCATTAATATTAAAAAACAGCTTTGGCTTTTCCCCTCCTACAACTTAAGCATTGCACTGAAAGGCACTACTATTCAGCAGCTCGTAAAATCCAGATATTACATGAGTCTGGGACTTATTGGCCTGCTTAATATTGTACTGATCG
>JBLNEL010000008.1:0-2975 GCA_050262615.1 Bacillota bacterium | reverse complement strand
CGTCATTCTGGCCAAGTACATCAGTAGTGCTGAATTTTACATCTGTAAACTTCTGAACATCACTGCTTTCTGTACTGTAATGCTCTTTTATCGCATCTTTACCCTTGATAGTTTTTGAGTTTGGAGCCAAAAGATAAGCATCATCTGCATACAGGTCTAATAAGGCCTGCTGATTTCCGTCTTTCAGATAATTCTCCCACTTCCCATTTATCTCTTTAATTTTACTCTTTGCCTGATCCAGGTTCCCCTGCGCATATATGAATGATGGAATTATTGACAGACAAAAAACATAAAGGATAATAATAGTTACTCGGTTTCTCATTTCTCTGATCCTTTATCTTTAATTAATAATTGTTAATTCTACTTACAATCAACTAATATAAAATTGGAGCCAGATAAACAATGCCAGAAAATGGTGCGAGGTCTTGTTATAGCATTTTTTATTGCCGGCATACTTCAAGATTTTGTCTCTTCAGCAATTCTTTATATCCGTTTAAACTTAAACATATTTAATTTCTCTGAACCTTATTTATCCGGATGGCATCAGATTAATAAATGCATAACCGTTTATATTTTACTTCGAATAACAAATTTCAGAGGGCAATTATGAAAGTCAATTTGGGTAAAACAGATAGGGTCCTAAGATCGATCACAGGTGCTGGCGCAATTGGAGCAGGGCTTATTTTCCAAAGCTGGTGGGGATTAGCCGGCGTCATACTCTTATTTACAGGAATTTTAGGCTGGTGCCCGCTTTATGCAGCTTTAGGCACAAACACACTTGAGAATAACCACCCGCAAAAAGCATAGAGTTCATTAGTCCATTAAACTCCTTAATTAATAAATGTATCAGGGAGCCGCAGGTACTCCGGCTCCTTTTCTTTTTATTTCACTAAAATATTTTTGTTTTCAGAATTACTGCAGTTGCTTTCAGATAAAAATAATATTATTTTAGACCCTAAAATAATATTTTCTGAGGATAAATCTGCATGGAAAATGAATTGAATAAAGCTGAAACCCTTGCACAGCTGATCTGCACTCTAACACGCAATTGCAATATAAGAGAAGAATATTTTGCGTCTAGTTTTAATTTGTCACCCACTGAAGTAAAAGTTCTTAAGCTTTTTGCATTTTCTCAAACTCTATCAATACGTGAATTATGCAGCCTTCTGAAGCTTACTCCAGGCAGAATAACGCAAATAATTAACTCTTTGGAAGAAAAAAAGCTCCTTTCAAGAAGTGCTGATCCGAAAGATAAAAGAAATGTCATAGTATCAACCTCACCTAAATGTCAGCCTTTTATTAATAATCTTAACCAGAGTTATATCGAACTCCATAAACGTGTCCTGGAAAAAGTAGATAAAGAAGATCAGGATAAAATATTCTCTGCCTTAAAGATTCTTGTTGAGATCTTCGGTAACTGGGTCGAAGGAAAATAATTTTAAAGGCATGTAATTTAGGGTATAAATTTTTTCACGAAAGGAAACATAATCAACATAGGTTAAAATTTACTTAGGATAATAGCCATCATGAGACGAATATTCTTCATAGTATCAGTTGCTGGGTTGCTTCTTGCGGCAATTTTAAGTTCCGTAATAAAGAAGAATACTGAACCTGATAATCTCAGTAAGCTTAAGGAAAAGTACTCCGTTAAGCATACTCCATCTGTAGATCATTCCAAATTCGCTGTTCTTCAGCAAAAATTCTCATCTCCACAAAATGTAACTGAAACATGCATAAGCTGCCACAACCAGCGCCACACTGAAGTTATGCATTCCAACCACTGGAACTGGGATCGGCAGGAATATGTCGAAGGACGAGGCATCGTCTCTATCGGAAAGAAAAATGCAATTAACAACTTCTGCATTGGTGTCCAGGGAAATGAACAAAGCTGCGCAAAATGCCATATAGGCTTCGGACTTTCAGAGGAAAAGATGAATTTTAATGAAGCCCGGAATATTGATTGCCTGATTTGCCACGATAATACTGAAACTTATGCTAAAGCCCCTGAAAAAGGCGGAGCCCCAGACCCCTCACTTAATCTTAATAATATAGCACAGCATGTCGGTCGCCCGAAACGCTCTAACTGCGGTGTATGTCATTTCTATGGCGGAGGAGGCAATAATGTAAAACATGGGGACCTCGATAACGCAATGTTTGATCCTTCCCGGGAAATTGATATACACATGGCTGCCGATGGAGCTAACCTGCAGTGCGTTGATTGCCATGTAACTGAAAAACATAACATTTCCGGAAAGCTCTATTCCCTCTCTTCAATGAACCATAACAGAGTTACATGCGAGCAATGCCATACAAATTCGCCTCATGAAAGCAGCATATTAAACGAACATACATACAAGGTTGCATGCCAGACATGCCATATATCAAAATATGCTAAGGTAAACTCAACAAAGGTTAGCTGGGACTGGTCAACCGCCGGAAAACTAAATAATGGCGAACCATATACCGAGGAAGACAGCCTTGGCAATCATACCTATATGTCAATTAAAGGTAGCTTTAAATGGGCTAAAAACATCGAACCGGAATATGCCTGGTTTAACGGCAATGCATCTCACTATTTGCTGGGTGATGCTGTAAAAGACACATCAATTCCCCTTATTTTAAATTCGCTCCAAGGAAACTATTACGATAGTGAATCCAAAATAATCCCTGTAAAGATCCACAGGGCAAAACAGCCTTTCGACCCGGTTAATAAATTACTTATTCAGCCAAAGCTGTTTGCAGAAAAGAAAGGTGAAGGCGCTCTTTGGAAAGACTTCAACTGGCTGAAAGCTTCTGAAACCGGGATGAAAGATATCAATCTCCCCTTTAGCGGAAAAGTCTCTTTTATAAAAACTGAGATGAACTGGCCTGTCAATCATATGGTTTCAACTAAAGAAAATACAGTTAAATGTAATGAATGCCATTCACGCGAAAATAGCAGGCTTTCTGCCCTTACTGATTTTTATATGCCGGGA
>JBLNEL010000007.1:0-3039 GCA_050262615.1 Bacillota bacterium | reverse complement strand
CCTATTTCGAGATGGACTTTCAGAAAAACAGGCGGAACAGGTGATCCGAATGAATTTGCTTCACAGATGGTTTCTCTGTTATTTATTTCGATATTCCTTTTCAGGAAGAATAAAAACATATACTTTATAATTATTTCAGTTATAGCCATAGGATATTCAATTCTTTATGCTGGCTCAATGTCATCTTTCATTGTCCTTTTTTTGCTGGGGGTGTTTTTACTGATCAGATCCTTAAGTTTATCCTTTGTAAAAAGTCTCATAATAACTTCAGTAGTAACGGTTTCACTTATTACGGGAATGATAATTTTCCAGGAGCAGATAGAGAGCGTAGAAGTTATAAATAACCTGCTAGGAAGAACTGAGGAGACGGGTACAGCATATACAAGATTTCATAGCTGGAGTGCAGGATTGAGAATGGTTGCTGATCATCCTCTGCTCGGAGTAGGAATGCGTCAATACGGAGCATATTCACCAAAATATTCAACTGTCTTTTTAGCAGAGGATTCTGTTGCGCCTCATAATATATTAATTGAAATAATTTCTGAGACTGGTGTTTTAGTATTCTTTGCCTTTCTGCTCTTTTTGTTTAATCTGTTAAGTAAATACTTTGGTACTATTGTTCACTCGGATTACTTCTGGCTGTATCTGGCCGTGGTAGCTTACCTGCTGATGGGACTGACAATTGGAATAACTTATAATAAATTTTTTTGGCTGACTATAGCAGTACTGATGAGGGTGCATTCAGAACTTACATTTGCAAGAGAGCATGTGCTTGATTCGGAATTCGCTTATACGGAGTTAAAAGTACTGCATTAAATATTTCTAGTTATTAAACCTGAGAGGTATATGAAAGTTGTGCATTTGATTTCATCGTTTGGAGCTGGCGGAGCTGAATTGCTGGTTAAAGAAATAGCACGGAACACGGAAAAGTCTATAAATGTTGAGATCTGGGCCATTGGCGAAACAAATGATAAGGAATTCGAATCCAAATATATAAATGAGATGGCTGCAAACAGTATTGAATGTATAAAAATTGGGAAAATTGCAGGGAAAAACAGATTGCAGGTAATTAAAAAACTGCGGGCAGCCTTAAAGGAAAGAAAACCTGATATTATAAATACACATTCTGAGCTTGTCACATTTTATGTATTAACCGCTTCTATAGGGCTGAAGACCATAATAGTTGAAACCATACATAATACTGTTATCGGATACAGGTTTCTTCAAAAATATTTTGCAAGGCCATTACTAAAAAAATATATCGCAATCTCAGGCAAGTGCGAAGAGCTTATCAAAAATGAAATTACTTCTGATCCTGGAATGGTTGAGCTGATCTTTAATGGTATTGAAATAGAAAAATTTCAGAAGCAGGAAAGAATAATTAACCCTGATGTGATGAACATATTGTGTGTCGGAAGACTTGATGTGCAGAAAGATCATAATACATTATTAAAGGCATTTGCCAGGACTATAAAAAGGCTGAAAAGTGAAAACTTAAATATTCCTCAGCTAAATATAATCGGCGCAGGTGTGTTAAAAGACACTCTTATTAATTTAACCCGCGAACTTGAAATAGAAGCCTATGTTAATTTTATGGGTGTCAGAAATGATGTTCCCCAGCTGCTTTACCAAAATGATATCTGGGTTATGTCCTCAAAATGGGAAGGGTTGTCTATTGCCTTACTTGAAGCTTTTGCCTCAGGAATTCCTGTGGTTGCAACAGATGTAGGAAGCAACAGCGAAGTAATAGAAGATGGGATCAGCGGCGTACTTGTACCAAAAGAATCGCCGGAACTGCTGTCCGAAAGACTCTATAGCCTTTTAAATAATTATGAAATGAGGAAAAAGTTTTCGGACAATGCACGGCGTAAAGCAGCTGGTTTTCACATTAAGAACTGCACAGAAGGATATGTGAAACTTCATAAAAGTCTGGTCACATCGACAGGTAAGAAAATAAACCTTAAAAATGCAGGCAAAGCTGAAATTAGCAAGGTTCTGTAATGCATAGTTACTGCATTATTTAAGTGTTACTGCATTATATAAACAATGATGTTTTATCATATGTATCAAAAAAGAATACTTCTTATTGGTCCAGAGACGAATAAAAGAAATCCGCATCTTACAGGCGGGGTTATTGTTCTTTTTGAACATCTTATAAAGGATCTGAGAAAACTAAATATTGAGTTCACTGTTGTTGATACCAATATGGCAAATTATCCAAATGCTGTTTCTGGAATTCTTCTGATATACTGGAAGATCTTAAAAAATATTTCAAAGGTTGATCATATTTCCCTGCATGGAACAGTAAACAATTATTTATTTATCGGTCCTTTTATTATTCTGCTTTCACTTTTATCAAAAAAGAAAGTAAGTCTCAGGAAATTTGCAGGCAGTTTCCATGAAGTTTACGAAAGCAGCGGAAAGTTCAAGAGAAAACTTATTGAGGCAATTATCAGAAATGCTGACTTTACCTTCTATGAGACAAGGTATCTTGTTGAGTATTTTAAGAAATGGAACAGAAGGACTTATTGGTTTCCTAATGTAAGGGAAAGAGAGATCTTTCCGTCAGAGATTCCGCGGCATTTCAGTAAGAAGTTTGTCTTTATAAGTCATGTTATTAAATCAAAAGGAATTGAACTGATTCGGGAAGCAGTAAAAGAGTTCGACAACAGTTATAAGTTTGATATTTATGGCCCCATTCTGAATAGTGAATATTCGGAGGCTGATTTAGTTGGTCAGAACTTAAGCTACAGGGGACCTCTGAGAAGTGATGAGGTGCTTAAGGTATTAAACCTCTACGATGTACTGTTACTGCCAAGTTACAGAGAAGGATATCCGGGGATTATTATTGAAGCTTTTTCTTTAGGTATTCCTGTTATATCGACAACATTAGAATCGGTAAAAGAGTTAGTCGAGGACCGGAAAGAAGGCCATTTAATTGAGCCTGGAAATGTGAAAATGCTTGTTGAGGCAATCAGGAATTTTGATGAATGCTCTTACAGTGTTCTTTCTGCAAATGCTTTTAAGAAGTTTAAATTG
>JBLNEL010000006.1:0-12753 GCA_050262615.1 Bacillota bacterium | reverse complement strand
CAATGCCGGATTTTTCGCAACATCACTGACCGGGCCAAGGACATTTAACTTCCAGCTTATTGAACTGGTGTCTTTTGAGTTATAAGACAGAACTTTAACCAGATAGCTTCCGCCGCCTTTTGAAATATAATCATAAGTGCTGTCGGTGCTGACTTTTACCGAATCAACATACCACTGATATTTTACAGCCTCACCGTATGGATCAAGAGTACTCACTGAGAACTTTACAGTATCTTCTGAATTCACTGTAATTTCTCTTCTGTTTAATTTTAACGGCTGACCATTTACTGTATCGCTTTGAAGTGTAAACGGAGTCCATTTGGTAATTTCAGGCGGAAACCTGTTCTGAAGAAATTTATCAATTACATTCTTTGTGATTTTCTGAACTATAGTATCTTTTGCCAGACCCTCTACCCAATAGACAGTTGCAGCATTAAAAACAGCGCCTCCTGTTTTAGTGTAGTAAAGTCCCATTGTAGCATTTCTGTCTTTCAGAATGCCTCCCTGACCGATTGCAGGTGAGATGCCCAGTATTCTGAAATTCGCAGGTGTCCCATCCTGGCCTGTTACTTCTGGTATGCCGTTATTCCACTTAAATAACGCTCCATCGACTTCATATCCTACTACTGCAAGATCCGGATCTACAGGATCTCTTCCAAATTCCACTCCATCTTTAAGTCCTGTATTGGAATAAACCCAGTTCTGTGAATTAAAAGCAGCATAATCTCCGAATCCCTGTTCCCATCTGAAATGCGAATGGTTAAGGTCATTTACATATCCGGCATTTCTGAAACTGGCTCCAAGAAGAATATTCTCGGGATAGTTAAGCGGCTGGTCGAACCAGTTTACTGTAACAAGAGAATCTGCCTTGCCGTAGAGCGGATCAAGTGTTCTGTCTTTATAGCAAATAAGCGTGCTGTCGTTATTTTCAATGCGCACCTGCCACCAGCAGGTATTGCCTGAAAGGCTCATAAATTTGCCGCCGCCTGCGACATATTCTTCAAGGTTTTTCCTCTGCTGCCGCGAATAATATTCAACATGTCCGGCCGAGATAACAAGTTTGTAATTACTGAGCAGGCCTTTGTTCTTATGTACATCCAGTTCAGTTGCTACCTCATATTTTACTCCCAGTTTATCCAGCCATTTCAAAAGCTTATAAGGATATGTTCTGAATTCTGCATAACCGCCGCCGAAGTAAGGTCTTAAGAATGAAACCTTGTGGGCTCTTTTATTATCAGTTGAATTTTCATCATAGACATTTTTCCCGCCGAAATTGTTATATGCCTGCCATGTGAATTCAGGGACAACAATAAGGATCTTAGAGAAATTGCCTGGATTCTTTTCCTTTACAAAAAACAATGCTGTCGACTGTCCTTCGCCGTTAAGAAGGGGGAACCTTGCTGCATAAACGCCTGAGGGCCAGCTTTCAGGAATTGGCAGGCTGAAACTTACAGGCCAGCTGCAGCCGGCTTCGTATGAGTTAGCCGGTATGGCTTTTTCGCCGCCCGGGATATTATTAAACTGTGTTATGAACTTTTCGGTTAATCCAAGCTTATAGATCTGAATATATATTGTTGGTTTTGTGCTGGATATATAGAAGTTTACTGTGTCACCATTTGTAACAGTATATGGGAAAGCATAACCATTACCGAACTGAGCCTGTAAAACATGACTGCCAGAAAAAATAAGTCCTGCTGTAAATAATAAAAACAGAACTCTGTTGAATTTAGTATAGCTATCCATCCGACCCCTTGTGTCTGTTTGTAAAAAAATATTAAATAATTATTCAGCCCATGGTAAAAAGAACAGCCTTTACCACGATCTCAGATATTACTTTTATTGTATAGTATAGGCGGGATTTGTATGTTGCCCTTGATAATCTAAGGTATGACTTTTCTTAAATTATGGCAAATTATATACTGTGTTTTCAGACACAATGCCGGCGAAATCGCTTGTTAAATGTCTAAATTACACTTAGGTTTGTGGTCATTATTTTTTAATGTAGTTTCCGGGAATTAATTTTGGAATATAATCTAAATACAAACGACGCATATGCCTCTCTTAAAATAATAGACTACAGAAGGTTCATTACTGCGCGTTTTCTCATTACATTTGCTATTCAGATGCAGTCAGTTATTATCGGCTGGCAGATCTATGAGCTTACTCGTGACCCGCTTTCACTTGGCCTGATCGGAATGTCGGAGGCAATACCGTTTCTGGGAGTAACATTATTTGCAGGACATATAGCTGATCAGGTAGACAGAAAATCAATTATTCTTTTATCGAACCTTGTTTATTTTATCTGCACAATTGCGCTTTTGGCGATCTCAACACTTCTGCATCCGGTGCTTGCTTTCTTTGGTGTTATGCCTATTTATATTATTATTTTTATTACAGGACTGGCGCGCGGATTTTTATCGCCTGCACAGAGTGCATTTGCCGCACAGCTTGTGCCAAAAGAGCTCTTCGGCAATGCTTCTACATGGAGCAGCGTTTCATGGCAGACTGCAGAAGTAGCCGGTCCTGCTATCGGGGGACTGATATGCGGATTTTTCGGATACGGCCCTGCCTATTTTCTTGTAATGAGCTTTTCAGCTATTGGCTGGATGTTCTTTTTCTTCATTAAAAAGAAACCATTGCCGGAAAGAAAAAAACATGAATCTATAAGGGAAAGCCTTTCTGAAGGCTTAAGGTTTGTTTTCAGCAATCAGATAATCTTAAGTGCAATCAGCCTTGATATGTTTGCTGTATTCTTCGGCGGTGCCGTTTCTGTGCTTCCGATCTTTGCCGACCAGGTGCTGCATACAGGCGCAAAAGGACTTGGGTTTTTAAGGGCTGCGCCTGCAGTCGGAGCAATTATAATGTCATTTGTACAGGCTCACTGGCCCCCGTTTAGAAAAGCAGGAAGAAATCTTTTAATTGGTGTTTTTGGATTTGGTCTCTGCATTGTTTCTTTTGCACTTTCGAAAAACTTTTACCTTACGCTTTTTATTCTGATGTTGAGCGGAATGTTTGACAATATAAGTGTAATTATAAGAAGCACAATAATTCAGGTATATACTCCTGATGAAATGCGCGGCCGGGTGTCGGCAGTAAACGGCATATTTATAGGATCTTCAAATGAACTGGGGTCTTTTGAATCAGGACTTGCAGCAAAGCTTTTGGGACTTATTCCATCGGTGATATTTGGCGGTAGTATGACTCTTGCAGTTGTAACGGCTGTAAGGAAACTGGCACCGAAACTTCGTGCATTGGAAATGTAAAAAGAAAATGTATATATAAATGGAAATTAAATTTAGCCCGGAAGTAAGTTTAATTAGAAAGTAAATTTAATTAGAAAATAGATGCAGAGGATAAGTAATTGTAAAATGAAATTATTATTGACTTAAAAACTAATCTGAATTTCCGGCATTATAAATTGTAAGCATAAAAAAAACGGGACAATAATTATCCCGTTTTTTTTAATGTTAATTCTCTTTTTCAGGAACTTTACTTATTAAGTTTATCCTGTTTATTTTCAGAAGATTTTGCTTCCTGGTTCTGAACTCTTCTACCTTCTTTTAATTCATCTGCCAGGCGGTCTGCCTTATAAACTTTCTTTATTGCCTCATACATGCCTTTGGAATCAACAGCAACTGTTCTGTTGTATGTAGGAAGATATATAAAGTTTCCCTGAAGGCTTTCAATATTGCCGTCGAAAGCAAGTCCGATTACTTCAGCATTTTTATTTATAACAGCGCTGCCTGAATTGCCTCCTACGATATCATTAGTAGAAACAAAATTAAAAGGAGTTGTCAGATCCAGATCCCTGGGCACTGTCTGCCATCTCTGGGGAAGATGAAATGGATATTTACCGCCGAAGCTGAAGTATCTGTCATAAAGTCCTAAGAAAGTTGTCTTTACCGGGGCCTTTGTTCCGTTATAATCATAGCCTGTTAAAATTCCGTCGCTGATCCTTAAGGTTCTGTTTGCATCAGGAGTAACAGATGTTCCATACATCTTATAGAGTATCTGTCCTAAGAGCCCAAAAGCAATGTTTTCTGTATCCATTACTTCTTTCTGCTGTTTTTTAAGCTGATCGAGCTCATCATATGTCTGTGCATAATAGCTGATAAAAGGATCATTAAGTGCAAGGATTTCCTGAGGGTTTTTTGCAAAAAGTGCAGTTACTGTTTCTTTACTCTTTAATATTGATTTCTCAACAAGTTCTTTAGCTGCCTGTTTTGATGTCTTATCACCAAAGAAATTTTTAACCAGAGGGTGGTCTTTTCCTAAGTTCATCACGATATAATCAATGTTTATCTCAAGCTTTGCCTGTTCCAGTGCAGCATCGAAATTTGCAGGATATAAATTCTTAAGTGATTCCTGGTATTTTGCGGTTTTCATCATTGGGTCTCTTTTATCCTCAGGAAGCATCATCTGATGAGCCTGGTTTACAAGAGCGCTTGCAATTGAAAGATAACGTGAAAAATATGTTGGATTAATTGAATAAGCAGCGATCTTAGTATCAATCCCTCTTAACTCACCGCGGGTTGATTCAATTGTTTTCCATACGTGACCATATTCTTTCTGAAGCTGAGGATCAGAGGAAACAAATTCCTGTGCCCTTTTTTCAAAATCCTTCTTTCTTGCAATAAGATAAGGATCGTTTAAGGCTTTATATGTATTCGAACCGTTTTTCTGTCCATTGCTGAAGCCAAGTCTGATCTTTTCATATTCTTCAGCCTGTGAAGGATTTTCAGCTTTCAGCTGATTGAGCCTGTTATAAAGGTTATCGGCCAAAAAAGTGCTGTTTCTGTATTGGATGTCTCTTAAATACTCAAGCTGGGCGACTGTGCGCAGCCTGTTTGTTGTTCCGGGATTACCGACTGTAAAGACCAGCTCGCCCGGCTGTGCACCGCCCTGGCTCCACTTAAAGAAGTGATCGCTTTTAATTGGCTGTCCGTCATCTCCGTATACTCTTAAGAATGTGCAGTCCAGGTTATAGCGCGGATAAGTGAAGTTATCCGGATCGCCACCGAAATAGGCAATTCCTTCTTCAGGCTGAAAAACAAGTCTTACATCATAAAATACTCTGAAGCCCTGTACAAAAAATAAACTGCCGTTATAATATGAAATAACGTCACATTTTAATTTAGTCTCTTTTTCATATTGTTCTTTAAGTTCTTTTAGCTTTGCATCCCTTAATGATATTTTTTCCTTTTCATCCTTACCAATGCTTATAGCAGACTGTACTTCCTTTGTAACATCTTTAAGGTAAATAAGCTGTTCGGCTGTATAGTTCGGAATTTTTCTTTCCTCTTCTAAAGTAGCTGCAAAAAAAGCACTATTTGCCAGATCTTCACCCTCTTTCTGCACGAGTCTTCTTATTCCGCGTGCGCAATGGTTGTTTGTCATAACAAGCCCATCAGCTGATACAAATGAAGCCGTACAGCCTGGAATTCTTAAGGCGGATAGTCTTACGTCGTCAAACCATTCCTGCGAAGCATTGAAATTATAAACCTGCTGTAAATATTCAAACGGGGGAAATTCAAAAGCCCACATTTTGCCTGTGTCGTATTTCTGCGCCCTTACAGTATCGGCATTGAAGGCAACCTGCGAGCTAACAGGCCAGGTGAAAATTAAAAGGAAAAGGACTGAATTGTAAAACAGCCTTTTCAGTGTAGATCTAGTGTTCATTCAGAAACCTATCTTTAATTAATTGAAGATTATATTGTGCCGAAAAATAAGGGAGCTTTTATTTATTTACAAAATATTTCTTGACCTCCTTTTGTTATCATGAGAATTTATAAAATATGAAAACAATTTATGCATCAGTCCGTCTAAAGTATAAAAATGCAAAATCTCATTAATTTTCCGGAGCATTTTAGTATGGAAAGAAAAACTTCAATTCAGCTTGCTTTCATAATTATAACTATGCTTGTTTTACCCGGACTTAGCTACTGCAGTAAGCTAAAGTTCAGCCAGGAGGATACTGAGTTCCCTGAAAAACGTTTTCAGACAACAATTATTACCGATGAGGCCGAGGCGGTATTGTCTATTCTGGAAAAAATTAAGAATTCACAAGTATTAAATCAGCCTGACTGGGACCGTCTTTTTTCAACTGTAGGATACTTAAGGTTAAAAAAACGTGAACATTCGATGCAAAGACGCTTTGATGATACTGCTTTCAAGAGTTTTGTTTTAAATAAAGAGCTATTGGAAAAAATGCCTGAACTGAAAAAGACTCTTCAGCTCTGGAAACAGATGGATCTTAAAAAAGCAGCAAAGAAAGCATTTGACTATTTGCCTGAAGATGCCGTAATTAAGGTGAAAATTTATCCGGTTATAAAAAAAGCACCTAACTCTTTTGTATTTGAGACAAATACTGATAACCCGGCGATATTTTTCTATATGAATACAGATGTTAAAGCCGAGGAGCTCGAAAATACAATTGCTCATGAGCTTCATCATATCGGCGTAGGAAATGTTGGGAAATTAGGAAAAGCTGACAGCACTGTTCCAATGAATGTTAAAAGAACACTGGGCTGGATGGGCGGGTTTTCTGAAGGCAGGGCAATGCTTGCTGCTGCAGGCGGACCGCTAACTGATCCTCACAAATTGAGTGACTCTGCAAAAAGAGCAGTATGGTACAGGGATTTAGCTAATGCAGCAGCTGATATGAAAAATATGGAGGAATTCTTCCTCAGACTCTTAGATGGCAAAATAGCTGAATCCGATGAATTTAAAGAAGGAATGAAATTTATAGTAAGCGACACAGTCCCGCAGGGACCTTTTTATACTGTAGGCTGGCTTATGGCTTCTGAGGTTGAAAAGAAATTTGGACGGCAGCGTTTAATAGATACAATTAATGACCCTCTGGCTTTTATTTCAGACTATAATATTGCAGCATCTGAAACTAACGGTTCAGAAAGGCAGAATCTGCCTCTCTGGTCTGTGGAGTTTTTAAACAGGATCAGTCAGCTGAAAAAATATAATTAGGAGGTGAGTTATGAATTTGCCTTTTTCTACAGAAGATTTCCTTCAGGTCTTTGAGTCTTATAACCTTGCAGTTTTTCCGCTGCAGATTGTCTTTAACCTTCTAGCAGTCGTTATGATATTTCTGGCCTTCTGGAAAACAAAATATTCCGGCAGGATAATCAGCTTTTCCTTAAGTTTCTTCTGGCTCTGGATTGGAGTAGTCTATCAGATACTTTTCTTCTCTAAGATAAACCCTGCGGCAAAGATTTTTGCTGTTATCTTTATTCTTCAGGGATTGCTTTTCCTGATAATGGGAGTTATAAAAAGGAATCTTAATTTTACTTATAAGAAAGACTTAAGGAGCATTACAGGTGCGGTTTTAATGATCTATGCACTGATTGTATATCCTTTGCTTGGGATGCTCCTTGGACATGCATTCCCCCGCAACCCAACCTTCGGTCTGCCATGTCCTACAACAATTTTTACCTTCGGAATGCTTTTGTGGTCTGAAGAAAAGCTGCCGGTCTATGCAGTTATTCTTCCATTTTTATGGTCAGTCATAGGTTTTTCAGCCGCATTTAAACTCGGTATTGTGGAAGATACAGGATTATTAATATCAGGCATTATTGGCTTATGGATGACAGTTCAGCTAAAAAGAAAAGAGCTTAAGACCAGAATAGCCGGTTAGTCTGTTTTTTTACTTTTTTTAAGGGCGGAAGAAAATTCCGCTCTTAAAGTGTAATCAGCGCATTTCAATATATCATCCTATTAAAAAGACAGTTTTTTTCAATTTGCTTATCTCTTCAATTAACTAATCTTTTCAACTCTGAGCTTTGCTGCTGAAACAGGTAAAAAATATATCCTACAGATTATTTCATTTACAAATGAAGCTATATGTAATACTTTATTATAAAAAGATCAGGCGGGCTATGAATAAGAATCTAATACAATGAGAGCAGCGTTAATACTAAATAAAAATGCGGGAACATCCTCAGATGAAAAAGATAATGTTGATAACTTAAAATCCATTTTCAGCAGTTATAATATAA
The DNA here is from genome assembly GCA_050262615.1 of Bacillota bacterium. Lineage (GTDB taxonomy): Bacteria > Bacteroidota > Ignavibacteria > Ignavibacteriales > SURF-24 > JAUZPB01. The sequence goes on along the minus strand of JBLNEL010000006.1, from coordinate 4,744 downwards.
AAGCAGAGACATTCTTCCCTGAAGGAGAGGAAATAAAAAAAACAGTAAAAGAACTTATAAATGAGGATTTTGATATAGTTGCAGCAGCAGGGGGCGACGGAACGCTCAATTCAGTTGCTAGCGTATTGGCCGGAACAAATATGCCGATGGGAATTATTCCAATGGGAACACTGAACCATTTTGCAAAGGACCTTGGAATTCCACTTTCAGCAGAAGACGCAATAAGACTGATTGCTGAAGGTGTGCCGCAGAAGGTAGATATCGGTGAAGTAAACGGAAATATTTTCATAAATAATTCATCGGTAGGATTATATCCAAAGGCGGTTAAACTGCGTGACCAGCATATTGAGCAGCTCGGCAGGGGCAAATGGTTTTCAATGATACTGGCTTTTCTGAGCGTCTTTACGCGCTTTCCGCTTTTTGATATTAAACTTGAAACTGACGATGGTACTATAGTAAGGCGGACCCCTTTTGTATTTATTGGAAATAATGAATACAAACTGGACCTTTTTAACCTTGGTACCAGGGAAACAGTAACAGGCGGAAAGCTGAGTCTTTATACTGCGCATTGCAAGGGAAGATGGAGTATGCTGAAAATTGCAATACTTGCTCTATTAAACAGGCTGGATCAGCATAAGAATTTTGACCTGCAGTTTGTTGATAAAATAAGACTTGAGACAAGAAGAAATATAGTTGAAGTATCTGTAGATGGCGAAGTCCTTCATCTTAAACCGCCGCTTCACTACCAGATACGCCCTTTAAACTTATCGGTAATATTGCCGCGGGAAAAAGCGTAAAACAAAGATTAGAAAAATCCGGAGATGAGAAAACTTCAGAGATGAGAAAAATTGCTCATATTTCAGACCTGCATTTTGGGCGGGAAGACCAGACAATTGTAAACGGACTTATTGGCGACCTGAAGCTTAATAATCCCCACCTGGTTGTAATAAGCGGGGATTTTACTCAAAGAGCAAGGGTAAAACAATATGAAAAGGCAAGGAAGTTTTTAAATGATCTTCCTTTTAAGACAATTATGATCCCAGGGAACCATGATATCCCTCTGTTTGATCTGTTCAGAAGAGCATTTCTTCCGCTTTACAGATATAAAAAGTACATTTCCGAAGAACTCAATCAGTTTTATTTGGACAGTGAAATTGCAGTTTTTGCGATAAATACTTCACGGGCACTTGCGTGGAAAGAAGGCAGGATATCAATTGACCAGATTGCCGATATCCAGAAAAGACTTTGTCCTGTTCCAAACGAGATATTTAAGATAATTGTAACACACCACCCCTTTATTCCTCCTCCGGATGACCTGGGAATTAAACTTGTCGGCAGGTCGACACTTGCGCTTGATATGATTGACAGCTGTAATGTGGATCTGCTTTTATCTGGCCATCTGCACCGGGAATATTCAGATGATGTAAGGGGATTTTATATAAAACGAAAGCGCTCGGTTATTGCGCTGCAGGCAGGTACTGCCGTTTCAACAAGGGTGCGAAATGAACCGAATGCCTATAATCTTATAGACGTCAATCAGAATAAGATCACTATTCAGGTGCGTGAATGGGATGGAAATACTTTTACAAATAAACTGCTTACTTCATATGAAAAAAAAGAAAACCAGTGGATCCATACAAATAAAGAAGTTATAAAGTAAAATTTAAGACTAAAGAGCATTTGTCCCGAAAGTATCGCCATCTTCCAGGTTGCCGCTTTTATAGCCTTTATAAAACCACCTTTTTCTTTGTTCGGATGTGCCATGAGTAAAGCTTTCAGGTACAACATATCCCTGGGTCTGTTTTTGTATCATATCATCGCCTACTGCACTGGCTGCATTTAAGGCTTCATCAATATCCCCCTGTTCTACTATGTTTTTTGTTTTGTCGGCATAATGGGCCCATACGCCGGCAAAATAATCTGCCTGCAGCTCAAGGCGGACTGAATACTTATTATATTCTTCTTCACTTAAACGTGAGCGTAAGGAGTGGACTTTATCTGTTATACCAAGCAGGTTCTGAATATGGTGGCCTACCTCATGGGCCACGACATAAGCCATTGCAAAATCCCCCGGGGCATGAAAGCGTCTTTGCAGATCATCATAGAAGCTTAGATCTATATACAACTTCTCATCTCCCGGACAATAGAAAGGACCGACGGCCGCACTTGAGAAGCCGCATGCAGACTGGATACTATTTGTATAAAGAACAAGCTTTGGCATCCTGTAATTGGACCTTTTTTCCTGAAATATTCTTGTCCATGTATCCTCAGTCTCAGCAAGTACAACTGAAACAAACTGCTTTAATTCATGCTCCTGGGCACTCTCGTGGTAATTCGAGTCCTGAGTCTGACTGGAAGGTTCATTAAAATTAAACAGTTCTCCCGGATTTCCACCTAAAAGCCATATTACCAGAGCTATAACGATTGTACCTATGCCCCCGCCTATAATTCTTCCGGAACCTCCGCCGCGCCTGTCTTCAACGTTTGAACTTTCCCTTAAACCTCGCCACCTCATAAATCTTACCTGCCTTTTAGTTATATAATTATTAAGTTTAATGATAAATATTATTTCAGGGTATTTTTAATTGTGTATGACTATATCTTATATTAATAATTTCCCTCATATTGAAACTCTCCTTTTATTTCTGCACTCCCGGTTTTAATTCTGTACTTCTTTAATTCTGTACTTTTTTAATTCTGTACTTTTTTAATTCTGTTTCTCTGATATTATTCCTGTATGCGCACTCAGTGTTTGCGCCTACAGCAAAGCTTTATAGTTCAAAACACTTTTATAAATATTGCTGCGATTAGCTTATATTTGGTCAGATAATTTGATCTGTTTAATTATTAACAGGCTTTTTAAAAAGGGAGAACCTGATGCCGGCATTTATTCTGACTATTTATACTGCTTTATTTTTTCTGATAACAAGCTCCGTTAATTTTGCGCAAACACCCGGAGATAAGATAAATAAAGACGGGAAAACTAAATATGTAAACCCTTTTATAGGAACTCAGGAAATGGGGCATACATTCCCCGGAGCCTGTGTTCCGTTTGGTATGGTTCAGTTAAGTCCTGAAACCGACACGGTCGGATACCTGAAAGATGGCAAATATAACCCTGATGTTTACCGCTATTGCGCAGGATATCAGTACAATGATAAAACAATAGTTGGATTCAGCCATACTCACTTCAGCGGAACCGGGCATTCGGACCTGGGCGATTTTCTTATAATGCCCGAGGTAGGGAAATTAAGACTTAATCCCGGTACAGCTTCAAATCCTGAAGATGGTTACCGTTCCGCATTCGACCATGAAAATGAGTTTGCTTCACCAGGATATTACCGTGTAAAGCTGAACAAGTATGGTATTACTGCAGAGCTTACTGCTTCATGCCGTACCGGATTTCATCAATATACTTTTCCCAAATCTGACAGTTCACATATTATTCTTGATATGAATTCAGGTATATACAACTATGACGGCAAGGTGCTCTGGAGTTCGCTGAGGGTTGAAAATGATACGCTTATTACTGGCTACAGGATAACTAACGGCTGGGCAAGAACACGCTATATTTATTTTGCAATGAGCTTTTCAAAGCCATTTAAGTCCTATGGTTACAGAAACGATTCTGAATCGCCATACAAGGGATTTTGGAGAAAGTTTAAGCAGTATGAAAACTTCCCGGAAATGGCAGGCAAAAACATTAAAGCCTATTTTGATTTTAATACAAATGAAGGTGAGAAAATAAAGATTAAACTTGCCCTGTCTTCAGTTAGCACAGAAGGAGCAGTTAACAACCTTAAGAGTGAAATTACAGACTGGGATTTTGAAAAAGCCAGATCTAATGCTGAGAAACTGTGGGAAAAGGAGCTAAGTAAAATTTCAATAAGTGCTGATGACAGCGTAAAAACAATATTTTATACTGCTTTGTATCACTCTTATATTGATCCTGTTACATACAATGATATCGATGGATCATACCGGGGACTCGATAATAATATCCATAAGACAAAAGGCAATGATAACTACACTACGTTTTCACTTTGGGATACATACCGCGCTCTGCACCCTCTTTTTACAATAGTTCAGCCAAAAAGAGTTTCAGGAATGGTTCAGTCAATGATAGATCACTATGAGCAGAGTGTACATAAACTTCTGCCTGTGTGGTCACATTATTCTAACGAGAACTGGTGTATGATAGGCTATCACAGTGTACCGGTAATTGCAGATGCTTACCTGAAGGGAATAAGAGGCTTTGATACTGACAAGGCTTTCGAGGCATGTGTGATTACAGCTAACAATAAAAAGCTTTTAGGTATTAATGATTATATTAACTACGGCTATGCACCTTTTGATAAACTGGGCAGTTCAGCTTCTGTTACACTTGAATATGCTTATGATGATTATACAATAGCACAGTTTGCAAAAGCAATGAACAAGCCTGAGATAGAAAAACAGTTCTTAAGCCGAGCGATGAATTACAGAAATATTTTTGACAAGTCCTCAGGCTTTATGCGCCCAAAGGATTCATCTGGCAAATGGAAAATTCCTTTTGACCCTCTGCAGACAGAAGGAGAAGGGTTTATTGAAGGCAATGCATGGAATTATTCCTTGTATGTCCCGCAGGATATTAATGGGTTTATTCAGCTGACAGGCGGAGAGGATAAAATAATTCAAAGACTTGATTCGCTTTTTACGATGCACCTGGATGATAAATATTTTGCTAATACTGAAGATGTTACGC
>JBLNEL010000005.1:0-16116 GCA_050262615.1 Bacillota bacterium | reverse complement strand
GGAGTAGGCCTCTGTTATTGCCGGCATAAAATGGAACATATCGGTAAGGCCTGCAGTGCCCCGATGGATATTTGCATGACATTTAATAATGTGGCCTCATCGTTAATAGGACATAAGATAGCAAGAAAAGTTGATGTTATTGAGGGGATTGATCTTCTTCAGCAGGCGTATGAGAACAACCTTGTTCAGCTGGGGGATAATGTAAAGGAAAACGTAAGTTTTATATGCAATTGCTGTAAATGCTGCTGCGAAGCACTTCTTGCAGCAAGGAAATTCGGTTTTTTAAATCCGGTAGAAACAACAAATTATCTGCCGGAGATTAAGGTGGAAAAATGCAATGGATGCGGTAAATGTATCAAAGCCTGCCCGGTTGAAGCCCTCGAACTGATAACCGACAATATCAGGGAAGGAAAGAGGCTGAAGAAGGCTTTATTAAATCAGTCATTATGTCTTGGCTGCGGATTATGTGTAAAGAGCTGTAAATTTGGAGCCATAGAACTAATCAGACGCAAGCAGCGGATAATTACACCAGTAAATTCAGTTCACAGAGTTGTACTGATGGCTATTGAACGAGGAAAACTACAGAACCTGATATTTGATAAGCATGCACTGTGGAACCACAGGGCAATGGCCGCAATACTTGGTGTTATACTCAGACTGCCTCCTGTAAGGCAGGCACTAGCAAGTAAACAAATGAAATCAAGGTACCTGGAATTTCTGATAAAAAAATTCTCGTGACCCTCCTCTGTAAGCTCTTCTGCTGTGAGCTCTTCTGCTTAGTTAAATGAATTAAGACACAAATATGTTTTTAAAAGGAGTTTTATTATATTCATTTAAGTTTTATTCAATTCTGCTATCAACTGAGGAGTCAAAAATGAAAACTTTCTGGTTTGTTCTCTTCCTGGTTATTACGATTGGTTTTACACAAACCTCACAGGCACAATTCTTCGATAAACTTAAAAAAAAGACTGAAGAAAAAATTAAAAAAGAAGGTGAAAAAAGAGCTGAAGGACAAATGAATAAGGGTGTTGAAAAGGCTTATGATGAAGCTGAAAAAACACTACAGGGAAAAAAAGACTCACAAAACCCTTCAGAAACTGCACAAAAATCAGGCAATGCTGCAAAAGCAAATCCCAAAGCCTCTGAAAGCAGCACTCCTGCAGTTGTGATCAATTCAAAATATGATTTTATTCCAGGCGAAAAGGTAATATTCTTTGATGATTTTACAGCTGAAAATATTGGTGACTTTCCAATACAATGGAACACGACCGGTTCTGGTGAAGTTGTTACCACAAATCTTGCTGAGGGCCGATGGTTTAAGATCACAAACGGAAGAGGTATTTATACATTAATGGATCCATTGGCGCTGCCTGATAACTATACAATTGAATTTGATGTAATACCAAATGGTGATCCTAAAAACGGATCAAACTCACAGTTTAATTTTTACCTTATAAGTACTCCAAAGCCAAAGGATATGGTATATGGAATAGCTCGTCCGGGCGGTACAGGAATTAAGTATAATTTCTCCTATAATAATTATTATTCTGCTTATTACTCTGATGGCACACCTGACTTAAAGGGAAGCGACACGGAGCCAAAGTTATCTGCAAATAAAAAGTACAGAATATCATTATGGGTACAAAAAGAAAGGATAAGACTTTACGTTGATCAGACAAAGTTATTTGACCTTCCCAAAGCAATCTCGAGAAATGCCAAATATAATATGGTCCGTTTTGACGGCGGCACTCCGATGATAAGTAACTTCCGCGTGGCAACAGGACTTCCGGATATGAGAAGTAAGCTTCTTACAGAGGGAAAGCTTGTAAGCTATGGAATTTATTTTGATGTAAATAAAGATGTGGTAAAGCCTGAATCATATCCATCAATTAAGGAAATAGCTGCAATACTTAAAGATAATCCATCTTTGAAAATTAAAATTGTAGGCCATACCGATGCCGATGGAGATGATAAGTCCAACCTTGATTTGTCAAAGCACCGTTCAGCATCAGTAAAGAATTCTCTGGTTAGTGAATTTAGTATTGATGGTTCCAGAATTGAGACAGATGGCAAAGGCGAAAGTGAACCTGTTGCACCAAATGACAACATTACTAATAAAGCTCTTAACCGCAGGGTTGAATTTATTAAGTTGTAACATATAAGGCTAAAAGGTGCATGCTAATGGCGAGATATAGGCAGCAGAGAGTCTAATTAGTTTCAGAGGCAGAAAAAATTCTGCCTCTGAAAAGATTTTGTCTTCAGAATATTTTTACTTGAGTAAAACTAATTTTTTTGAATCCCTGAACTGACCGGCTTTTATTGTATATATGTACACGCCGCTTGGGATGGAAACACCATCAAACTTAACTGAATATTTTCCTGAAGCCTGTTCCTCATTTACCAGAGTCATCACTTCCCGGCCAAGCATATCAAATATCTTAAGCTCTACATTTGACTGTACTGGGATAGAATATGTGATGTTTGTCACAGGGTTAAATGGATTGGGATAATTCTGCTGCATGTAAAAATCGCTGACAACTTCAGCTTTTGTTTCTACATCAGTATTTGATCCATTTGTAAAAGAATATATCTTTGACTGATAACCATCTAAGGAAATATTTTTTATTTCATGAGAATTGCTTACAGTCATTGCTAAGGAATCTTTTCCGCTGATCAGATCTTTAATGGAATAAGTGCTGGGCGCTATGGTTTTTCCAAGCAGGGAAAGTGTCAAATTGCTCAAAGAATTTGCACTTGTATTAACAACAACCAAAACTGATTTCCCCTGATAATGACGGAAAAAGGCTACTACAGGTGAAGCTGAGCTTAAAAGTCCCTCGTAATCGCCTAATCGCAGAGCAGGCTGTTCGCTCCGTATTGAAATAAGTTTTTTATACCAGTTAAGTAAAGATGAGGAAGAGGCCTGTTCAGTTGTTACGTTGCTTGTTGGATAATCACTATTTACCCTTAGCCACGGGGTGCCTGTAGTAAAGCCTGCTCCCGGCTGGTTTGCCCACTGCATTGGTGTCCGGTTATAACCGTTTGAAGTAGAACCAGTCATTCCAATCTCTTCACCATAATAGATATAAGGAATTCCGGGAAATGTGAGGTAAAGCGAAGCTGCAGCTTTTGCTTTATTAATATTGTTCTGGAATACGCTCATTACACGGTTCTGGTCATGATTGGTTAGAAATGTACCATACTGCAGAAATGGGTAGAGGTTATGAACTTTCTGCATCTGGGCTACAAGGTTTGCTGCATCACCGGAATTTAGAGCATTAAGTGCTGAAGATGCAAGATCAAACTCAAAGCAGTAATCAAGCCGGTTATTTGTTGCATAGTTAATGGCAGTTTCAGTATTTGTCCATGCTTCACCTACTGCAAATGCATCTGCTTTTGTTTGTCTTATATGCTGGCCGAATTCTCCCCAGAATTTAAGAGTTGCATCTGTATTCATCATCTGAGTGCCATTTTCGATCAGATAAAGTACGGCATCCAAACGGAAACCGTCGACTCCAACATCTTTAAGCCAGTAATCAGCCACAGCCATCATGCTATCCTTTACTGCCGGTTCTTCATAATTAAGGTCAGGCATTCCGGACCAGAATACACCATAGTAATATCCCGAGGAACTCTGATGCCATGCTTCACCCATAGGTCCCTGGTACCCAGGATAAGTAGGAGACCAGCGATAGAAGTTACGGTACTTTGGGTTATTAAGTGCAGACTGCTGAAACCAGTAATGCTGGTTAGAGGTATGGTTCATAACATAGTCAATAATGACTCGTATACCCCGCTTGTGTGCTTGAGTTAAGAATTCGCGGAAATCGTTCATTGTACCATATGAAGGGTTAACGGTATAATAATTGGTAACATCATATCCATGTTCGCTAGGTGAAGCATTTATCGGCATCAGCCATATACCTGTAACGCCAAGGTCCCCTTGTGTATTGGGGTCACCGTCATTCAAGTAATCAAGTTTGCTTATAAGACCTTTGAAGTCTCCTATTCCATCAGCATTACTGTCATAGAAACTTCTTACAAAGATTTCATAAAACACTGAATTATTCCACCAGTATGTTGCCTTTGAATCACGCTTCTGAACCTGAATTAATCCTGGTCTAATAATAGTATCACTTCCACTATTATTACTGACAATAAGCCTTACGCTGTAATTACCAGCCTTTTGGTAGAAAACAGATGGATTTTTTTCTGCTGATGATTCAGGTGAGCCGCCTTCAAAACTCCATTGATATTTAGTAATTTCTCCGGCTGAGCGGTCACTGAACTGAACTATACCATTTTCAAAAAGTCTTTGAGTATTTGATGCAAAATCTGCTTTTGGCGGGCCAAGCGGAGAAATTTCGTTATTATACCATACCTCGATTACATTTGAGCCGGGTTTTACTGTATAGCTTCTGTTTGGTCCGCCACCCGGGAATTCCTCTCTTCCTGCCCATTGGCCATTGATCCTGAACTTGAAATCTATAGCTGAGCCTGAAGTAAATCCCCCTAAAACAATCTCATATATCTGATCGCCGTCAGTGTCGCTTAAGACAGCTGAAGTTGCCCCCCAGCCGTTAAAACTTCCTGCTACGTCAACAAACTCACTTGCAGGATTAAATCTACTCTGGGAGATAAGGTATGACATATTAACACGAAACGTTACCGAGATATTTTGTGCGTTAATAATTACCGGAAGAACCAGCAGCAAAAGAAATAAAGGTGCACCAAATTTACGCATATATTTATTATTACCATTTTAGTTATAAAAATTAGCTCCGCCAAGATAGTGAAATTTAAGGAAAATAATTAATTACGGCGATTAATAGTTATTTCCATAAGTGCTTTAGGTAAGAAGAGAGAGGTCCAGAGTAATTGAATTTAATAAAGAGTAGTAATCAGATATAGAACAGATGGATTTCCTTCAAGTATTCTTCTTCGAGCACAGTCTTTATTTTCTTAATGATATTTCGCCTGATCTCAAGTTCCCGCGGAAGCGAGGGATCCTGGTGAGCTTCATTTATACGTGTTCCCACATAGAAATCAATTACATCGCTTTCTCTGAGTAATTGTGCAAGATCATTGGCGGCAGAATGCTCGTGTTTAGTATCTCTTTCATTCAGGATCTGGTAGGTTTTTGTAAGTGTAAGGATCCCTTCAGTAACGAGATCAATGCCAGGTATAACTGATGGCGCCGGCAGGTCGCCAAGGCGTTTTATTGAAGTTGTAACAGGAAGTTTCAGTTCCCGTGCAATGATATTCCCTGTTGTTCCGCCGCAGATCACCTTTTTCCCGTTGAACTGCAGCAGATTTTGTGCATAATTGCTGTCCTGTTCGGGATGAAAAGGTGGACCGGTTAAAAGAATAGTTTTTCTTGGCTGCCTGTAATATAAGACCGCGCAGGTCATATCATCATGTGCAAGTGCATCGGGCTCGCAGTATCTGGCTGCACGGATAACCTCTTCTGATAAGTTTCCGGCTGAGATATCAGGATATTTTTCGAGTAATTTTAATATATAGTTCTGACAGCCTTTTTCGCGCCATCCCATTGGATAGTTTTTACTCCCTAAGCCTGCCTGAGTAACACCATCAGAAAATATAATAAGCCTGTCCTCAGGTTCGACTTTTGTTCTGGTTATTCGTATAGTTCTGTTTTGCCAGCCAGCAGCTGTAAATTCCTTGAAACTTGTGGGAATTATCCTGTTTTTGCGTATATGTATAAATGATGGATTCCCCATCTCAATTATTCTTGTTTCGCCTGAGAGCTGAGTGTCAACAATAGTCAAAGTTGAATAGCTTATTTTTCTGACTTCACATACAGGCAGTACATCCATTATAACTTTAATTGATTCTATAACGTCCATCTCGCTTGCAATAAATCTTAAGGCCATTTCAGCTGTCATGCATGAAAGGATATTAGCCTTAACGCCGCTTCCGAGTCCATCTGAAAGCACAGCAATGCGCCTTTGGCTTTCCTGGATCTGCTTTACTGCAAATGAGTCTCCGCAGATTTCTTCGCCGTATTTCTTATCCTGCGCATAATCAATTTCGATAAATAATCTCTGGTCGTTCATTTTTCTTTATCTTTATCAGTTTTTATCAATACAGGCTGGGCTTCGCCGTTAGGAAATCCTTTTGCAATTGACCTTAATATTATCTCTGTATCAGCCATATGCTCGCCAAGCAGTTTGGCAATGCCCTGAACAGTATTAAGATTTTTTCTAAGGACTTCATTTGCTTTACTGGCTATAGCTTCACGTTTTACTTCAATGCTCGTTGCATCCTGTATTATTCCGCCGACTGTCTGCTGAGGTTCAATGGGAAATATACTGATGTTCAGAAGTTTTTCTCCAGCTCTGAAGTTCTCTCTGAAAATATCATCACCGGTCCTTAGGACTGTCTTAAACAGGTCGGTAAAGGGGAGTATTTTTTCCAGGTAAACTCCATTTAATGTCGAAAGGACATCAAATATCTGAAGTGTTTCTTCACCAAACATTTCTGCAAAATGCCTGTTGCACTCAATTATTCTAAGTGATGAATCAACAATAACACCTCCTGCAGGCATGCATCTTAAGAGAGCGTTAGCTTTGTTTTGTGCTTTCTTCTTCATAAATGAAGCGCACATAGCAGGTTCTGCTTTCTGTCTGATCAGTGCTTCTGCAAACAATCTACAGGTATCATATCCGCAGCCTCCGCAGTTTAATTCGTCTGATAAAGAGGTCTTACCAACTCTTAATAAGGCTTTTGTTATCTCTTTAGATTTTGGCAAGTCTGAAGTTTTAAGTTCGTTATCAGGCAAGGGAAGATCTGTTATTACTGTATTTTCCCGTTTTACTTTCATTTCAGGGCAGACTGCTTTCTTTTTAACCAGCAGCCTGTCTTTAAGTCCGATGCTTTTTCCTGACCTGCAGGGACCGTTAATACATCCGCCTTTACATGCCAGGGCTTCAAGGAAAACATTTTCCTCAAGAGTATCCTTATCAAAATTTTCCAGATAGTATTTTAATTCTCCAAGTCCGCTGACAGCAACAGTTTCTGTTTTATTTTTATTAAGCCAATTCTGAAGCGTTTCAATCATTCCGCCCTCGACCGGGTATAATGCACCTTCTTCGGCTGAGAAGGGAATGAAATGGTCTGTCTTTTTTGAGCTGAATGAGAGTTTTACCTCTGCTTCTGAAAGCCATTCCCTGAGTTCCCCGAATGTCAGGGCAAGATCCAGCATGTTTTTATTACGGTCAGCTTCAAGTTTCTTTGCCGTACAGGGGCCAAAGAATATTATACCGGTATCTTCACCAAAAATTCTATTTAATATCCTTGTATGTGTAAGTAATGGGGAGGCAACTTTAGTTATCTCGTCTTTAAATGCAGGTATGTATTTGGATATAAATTCCACTACAGCAGGGCAGGCTGATGAAATAAACAATCTGTTTTCTGATTGATTGATATCATTAATTAACCTTGCCGAGACTTCCTGGGCTCCAAGTGCAGTTTCACTTACGCCATAAAATCCAAGTTGTTTAATTGCACTTATCAGGCCGGATGAATTTAATTCCGGGAATTCAATTACCCATGAAGGAGCAATTGAAGCTATTACTTTCTTTTTTCTTTTTAAGAGATTTTGAGCGCGTTTTATGTCATTTCGTATTTTCTTAGCCTTTGCAGGGCAGATTGCCACACAGTTTCCACAGGATGTACATAGTTCTTTTACTATGCTTGCATGGCCATCCTGTACACGAATAGCTTTTGAAAGGCAACCACGTACACATTTATAGCAATCCTGACATTCGACAATTTCTGTATATATAGGATGACTGTGATCCATATGTTCTCCGGCTTATCGTTAGGCATGTTACAAAAATATCGGTATTTTAACATGTTTTCTTTGTAAAATTATATAGACTTTGAAGGCCCTTACTGAAACAGATGTTCTAAAAGGTCAAGCAGAGTGCCTGACTCAATCTGACTATGGATTTTCCCATTTAACAGAATATTAGGACCATTAATGCATTTGCCTTCACACCTGCTGCCTGAAAGTTCAACTTTATCCAAAAGGTCGTGGTCAGACAGATATTCTTCCAGCACCTCAAGGTTTTTCTCATTACCCCGTGCAAAACATGAACTTCCCATGCAGATGCACAGCTTTTTCTTTTCTCTTTCTTCCATTTTCCGTTTATTTCATTTACCCATTTCGTTCATTTTTCTGTTAGGCTGCCTGGATTGGACCTTCTTTCAACTGCAATTGAAAGAATTGCCAGACCTGAAGCAAGGTCCTCATTTTGGAGAACCACATCCCGGGGAACATTAAGTTCCTTGTTCGAAAAATTCCATATTCCCTTAATCCCGGCCTTAACCATTATATCTGTTACCTCCTGGGCTGCTTCTTCCGGAACGCAGAGTATGCCGATATAAGGATATAATCTTTTTGCCAGTTCAGTCAGCTGTTCAAGCGGATATATGTGCCTGTCATGAATTATACTGCTTACTTTTTCACTGTCTGTATCGAAAGCTGCTACTATATCCAGTCCATGTTTTGCAAATCCTTTGTAACCTAGCAATGCTGAGCCAAGATTTCCAACTCCAGCTAAAAACGCTGTATTCTTGCCTTTGAAGTTAATTACATTTTCTATTGAACTGATCAGATGGTCAATGCTGTATCCTATGCGCGGTTTCCCAGAAGTGCCAGTAAAGGCCAGGTCTTTACGCACAACGATAGGTTTCATATTCAGTGTTTTAGCAATTGATTCAGATGAGACAAACTCCCTGCCGGATGATTTCATCTCGTTTAATAATCTTAAATACCTCGGCAGGCGCCGAATTGTCGGCAGTTTTAATATGCTTTCTGTTTTTTCAGTTCTTTCCTGGAGAGAACTCATAAATATTCCTGTTTGTATTTTCAATATTGATATAATAATATCGATATTTATAGATCACAAAAATAGCTCATACGAATATTGCTTGCAAGTTTTTAGAGGAAATTTCTGTTCAAAAAGAAAATGGCTACGAACCATCTTCTTCTGAACAGAGTTATACAGGCGAACCTGTAATCGAGGGGAGTCTCAGTTTCTAAAACTATCAGGGAAAGATCTGTTGTTAACTAACGAGTAATTTCAGATATATATTAATGACAGTGTAAGCAGAAGCTACGCTTTCTATTTCCAGTCTGCCGCCTGAAAGTTCTGCGGCTTTTTTTGATATTATAAGTCCTAATCCATTTCCTTCCTGCTGGTTAGTTGCTCTTCCGAATTGCATAAAAGCGCTTACTGCTGAAATCTGGCGGCTTGTCATACCCTTGCCATAGTCTTTAACAGAAATGATATAGTTATCACCGCTAACAAAGCTTTTAATCTCAATTGGAGTTCCTTCATATGAAAATTTAAGAGCGTTTTCTATTATTTCAGAGATTATATGCTCCACATGTTTTTCATTTATCAGAACCTGCGCATTGCACAGATCAAAGTTAAGGTCCCTGCTTCGGTTATAGCTGCCGGCTTTATTAAATGCAATGCAGCGTATCAGGCTTTCAGGATTGTCGATATATTCACTTTCCAAAGAATTATATATATTGTAAGATGTCGAGCAAGTAAGGTCACAGAGAGTAATAAATTTTTCAATTGTTTTGTGCAGTCTGCTACCGCTAGCTTTTATTCGTCCTATCATCTCGCAGATCTCATCAGATGAAAGTGAATAAAAATCATTAGTTATTAAGTCAGTAAAGCCTAATATTGAAACAAGCGGAGTTCTCAGTTCATGGGGGACATAAAGAAGAATATTTTTTATTATCTCGTCTACGCCGGTTTTGTGAGATTTCCTTTTTTCAAGTCTTACCCTGACAGACCTGATCAATTCTTCAGCATCGTATGGTTTTGTAATGTAATCATCAGCTCCAGATAGCATTGCCTTTCTGAAGGACTGTTTATCTGCCTTTGCACTGAGCAGTATGAAAGGAATTGGTTTTAACCATGGATCACATTGAAGCCTTTCAAGGAGTTCATAGCCATTCATTCCAGGCATCATAATATCACTAATAACCAGTGAGGGTATTTCCTTTGATAATTGCCTTAATGCATCAGAACCATCTGCTGCAGAGATGACCCTGTAGCCGACGTTTTCTAACAGATCACTAAGATTCTCTCTAACTTCAGGTTCATCGTCAACAATTAAGACTGTGCTCATGAATATTCCTTAAAATTTTTATCCCAATTTTCGCAAATTAAATCAAACTTCAGTAGAAAATTGTTGTAAGCGGAACATTAGTGTTGTAAAAGGGAAGGTTGTTTGGATGAAATTGCTGAAATATTTTTCATAAAACAGGATACTGCAAAAAAGATATTTCACAGCGTTAGTCATCAGGAATTGAAGACTTAATTTTTGAAGCATATCGCTGACTGATAATAAAAGAGGAAGAGTGGTTTTTTAATAAAACCTTGTATGACCTTTTATACCATTTTTCGATTTTATCGATGTAATTAATGTTTATGATTGTGGATCTGTGTATTCTAAGGAAACCTGACTCAGGAAGTATATTCTCCCATTTGGCAAGAGACTTTCTTATCAGGAGTTTTCTTTTATCGGTTGTGTATACTGTAGAATAAATATTTTCTGCGGTAATACAGATAATTTCAGAGAATTTTATAAAAACAGGATTATTGTCCTCCAGGAGTGTTATACTATCATTGTAATTAAATTTTTTTGATCTGGTTTTCTGAAGTGAAGCTGTTTTTGCTGACTGATCTCGATATGCATCTGCCTTTTCTATTCTAAGTCTGATAGCAGACAAAAGTTCGCCGGCATCATAAGGTTTTACAATATAATCTGCAGCCCCATTTTGCATTCCCCGTCTGAGGTCACTCATTTCACCCTTAGCAGTAAGAAAAATAAATGGGATCAGTCTAAGCTTATCATCTTTTTCAATTTCGTTTAATACATCATAACCATTCAGTCCGCCTGGCATCATTATATCACAAATAATCAGATCAGGCATTACTTCATTTGCCAGAGTCAGTCCTTCTTTACCAGATGAGGCAGAAATGGCTTTATAGCCTGATGCTTCCAGAAGATCAATCAGGCCGCTTCTGACATCAAAATCGTCTTCAATCAGCAATATCTTTTTGATCAAGGGAAGTGATCCTTTCGTTTAATACTTTAGATATCAGATTTAATAACTCACGGCCGTCGTAAGGTTTAGTGATATAATCGGAAGCCCCTGCCAGCATAGCCCTAATTCTCTCAGTTTTTTCGGCTCTGGCAGATATAAAAATTATGGGAATAGATGCAGTGGTTTTGTTAGATGTAATCATTTTCAGGAAATCATAGCCGTCATTTTTGGGCATCAGTATATCACAGAGTATAAGGTCAGGTATTATCCGTTCGGCCGTAGAATGACCTGTGACCGCACTGTTTTCAGAGTAAACAGTATGTCCGGATTCACTTAACAGGTCGTAGAGTGAATCGATTATATCGTTTGAGTCATCCACAATTAGAATTTTCCCCATAATTCCGCCGGTGTTTAATTTATTGGGATATTCAGATAAAAACTCGTTCCGGTACCAATCTGACTTTTTACTTCAATAGATCCATTATGCAATTCAACAGATTTTTTTACAATAGAGAGTCCCAGTCCTGTTCCCTGAATAGAGCCCACGTTTTCCCCACGGTTAAAAGGCTCAAAAAGTACAGCCATATTTTCTTCAGGAATCCCAATGCCCTGATCGCTGATCTCAAGCTTAACATTATTATCGTCAATTTTTGCAATTAATTTAATAATTCCGCCGCCAGGAGAATATTTTACTGCATTTACAAGCAGATTCATCAATATTTGTCTGAGCAGCTTGCTGTCTGCCTTTATATTATCTTTGCTTCCGGTATAATCAAATTGTATCACACACTTCTGATTGTCTCTTATCTTTACATGCTCTATAATTTCAAGGCACAAGGACTTAAAGTTGATTTCTTCCGGGTGGAATGTTGTCTTACCGGTATCTGCTCTGCTTATTTCCAGAACATCATCTAAGAGTTCGATCATATATTTAACAGTGCGCCTGATTTTAGCAGTATGTTCGTAAAATTTATCTTCCTTCCAGTTACGTCCAAACATTTCCAACAGATCTGCCGAAGCAAGTATTACAGTAAGCGGGGTACGGAATTCATGTGAAGCAGAGGAAATAAATCTCGATTTTAAATTGTTAAGTGTCTTTTCTTTTTCGAGTGCCTTGTTTATTTCGAGCTGCATATGCCTGAATTCACTAATATCCTCAATAATTCCAACTATTCCTCCAATACTTCCGTCCAGATCAATAAATGTGGTTTTATTTATTATTATGAAGTGCTCTTTTGCTCTATCATCTAAATAATGAAATTCAAGTCTCTGACTGCCGGGACTTAAAAATATCTGTGAATCCATCTTCTCATTGTATCTGGCTATTTCTTCGGGAAAGATGCTATAGGCCGTAGAGCCAATTATCTCATCTTTACTTTTATTAAAGAATTCCTCAAACGCTCTATTGCAATCGACATATTTTCTGTCCTTTGCTTTTATGAAAATCGGTTTTGGAATAGTATTAATCAAAGTTTTAAGGAACTCAACCTGGTTTTGATCTTTTTCCTCAGAAAGTTTTTGCTCATATCTTTTCTTTTCAGTAATATCGCGCAGTATAGTTATAATACATTTCTGCTGACTAAAATAAATGATTTCAGCAGATACCAGGCATATTACAATCTGTCCATCTTTTTTCCGGAAAGAAAACTCCAAATTGCTAATTATTTCACTATCTGAAAAACTACTAATGAACCTTTCTCTTTCATCAGCATTCATCCACAAATTCAGATCATCTGAGGTATGCCCAATAACCTCATTGCGTTTGTAACCTGTTGATTCAAGAAAACCTTCGTTTATTTCAATAAACTTCCCTTCATCAAATGTGGAGATACATATCAAATCAGGGCTTTTATTAAAAGCCTTTGAAAACTTTTCCTCCGAAAATGCAAGCCTTTCAAGTGTGTTTTTAAGCAGGCCAATTGTCCTGGAAATCATTAAAAAAAGTACAAGAGAGGTAACCAGAATAAAGAGCCATCCCTTATAGGTTTGAAAGTTGGTCAGCATTACAGGGTCATCAATTAAATTAAACAGTATTTTATCTGATGAAAGTATCCATATACTGCCGATAATAAAATAAACAGTTGTTATTTTAAGAGCAGACCCGCTTAACTTCTTACTTATTTTCATACAAATTGAGACTGGAATTCATTTCTTTTCAGGCAATAATTAATTTTTTTTGAAAAATATAATATTTTTTATGATCAGAATCATCTTATATAAATTAAGAAGTAACAAATTCGGTAAAAATAGAAGTTGAGAAGAAACGGAGTTGAGAAGAAACACCTGTCTGCATTTCTGGTCCTAAGATATTTAATTAATTAAACTCATAGAGTGCCTGGAAGAATTTCATTATGAATCTTAGTATCTTTTCTTTTTGGTTTAGATTATTCTTATCTAAAAAGCTTGATAAATTATACAGAATAAGATAGAAAAATGAATAAAGCAATTACATCATTACAAGTTTTTGTTCTATTATTTCTTTTTATCAATATATCATTTATATATGCCCAGCAGTTTTCCGGTAGCAGTTGTGTTTTCAAGAAAAATGCTTCGGTTTTGTCTGCCATAGTAAAAATAAATGGCAGTACAGGTCTGCAATTATCAAATACTTTTAATGGGCAAAGTACTGAAAGTACACAAAATACTACTTGTACCCCAAATCCTGATATTATGGTATATAGTGGAATAGGGGACAATATAATAAATAGTTTTAAGGGGGATAATCTTTATCTTCATTTAGCTGGGGCTGTTTCGACTCTTCTGCTTGTCACGACTAACACCGATTATTATGTACATAGATATTTTAATGAACATGAACAATACGGCACAGCTGCCCGTCCGGTAATCCGAATAGCGACATATTTCCCGTTTGTAATCAGCGGATCGCTTTATGCTTATGGAAAACTAAATACTGATAATGAAGCCGTTGGAGCGTCGTTTGCAGTTTTGCAGTCAACAGTGCTAGCCTTTACCTATAACACTCTGCTTAAAGCATTAACCGGCAGGCCAAATCCGAGGTGGAGGGAGGAAACTGATATGAAGGAATTAAGTAAGACCTTTCGTTTTGGCTTCTGGCGGGGAGGAATATTCTGGGGCTGGCCTTCGGGTCATACTTCATCTACAATGGCTGTTGTTTCTGCTCTTACAAGTTTCTATCCTGAGAAGACCTGGCTGAAAATAGCAGGTTATGGCTATACAGCATATATGATATTCTCGGTTTCCTCACTTAACAGGGGTGGCATGCATTGGTTTTCTGATGCAGTGGCTGCCGCCTTTATGTCGTATGCTATTGGATCAACCGTGGGTAAGTATTACAGAGGCAGGTTTTCAAATGAAAAGACGAAAGGGGCTGAATATACAAATTCTACAGGTAGTTTTCCTGGTCTTAACTTTATGATAAATCTCTAGCAAATTACTTGTTTCTGCCTACTCCCAAAAAATCCTATACGCAATTGGTTGGAAATTTGCAGAAACAGTTTATATATTATTGATGAAAAATGCAGGTTAACAGGCTGAATAACTGATGGCATAACGAAACAGCTAGAGGTTAGGAAATGTTACCATTACTTTTTCTTCTAATATTATTCCCTTCGCCCTTTCAGGCAAAGCAGGCCTATGTACTTACCATAAACGGTGCAATTAATCCTGTTGCTGAGGATTACATTAAGTCAAATATCGAAAAAGCGTCTGAAAACAAAATAGAATGTGTAATAATAAGGCTTAACACCCCAGGCGGGCTGCTTTCATCTACCCGCTCAATAGTTTCTTCAATTCTTAGGTCACCGGTTCCAGTTATTGTCTATATTGCTCCTGAAGGAGCGCAGGGAGCATCGGCAGGTGTATTTATAACCTTATCGGCTAATATTGCTGTTATGGCACCAGGGACAAATATAGGTGCCGCTCACCCGGTCTCACTCCAGGGTCAAATGGATTCAACAATGGTCCAGAAAGCAACTAATGATGCAGCTGCATTTATTCGCACAATAAGCAAAAAAAGAGACCGGAATATTCAATGGGCTGAAGATGCAGTACGAAAAAGCGTCTCAATTACTGAGTCGGAGGCAATGAATATAGATGTAATTGACCTGATAGCTAAGGATATTCCGGAACTGCTTAAAATAATAAATGGAAGGGAAGTTGAGACTGCAGAAAGTAAAAGGAAAATAAATACAGAAAAAATTGAGGTAATCAACATAGATATGAATTTCAGGCAAAGGCTTTTAGATCTGATCTGTGATCCAAACATTGCCTATATTTTTCTTATGTTGGGCTTATATGGACTGCTTTTTGAGCTATATAACCCCGGTGCAATTTTCCCGGGTGTTATTGGTGCTGTTTCTTTGATACTTGCTTTTTATTCCCTGAATACCCTACCGGTTAATTATGCAGCACTAATGCTGATAGTCCTTGGTGTCATATTATTCATACTTGAAGTAAAGGTTGTAAGTCACGGGCTTTTGACAATCGGCGGAATTATTCTGCTTGCTCTTGGGTCAGTTATGTTATTTAAAACTGATCCGATATCAGGATCCATTGTCGTGTCAAAAGAGTTAGTTTTTGGTGTCGTTGCCTTTTCGGCCATCTTTTTCCTTTTTATTATAACGCTTGGCATTAGAGCACAACGCCTAAAACCATCAACTGGTCTGGAGAGCATTATTGGCGAAAAAGCAGTTGCAATCTCAGATATAAACCCCAAAGGTGAGGTGCATGTTCATGGAGAGATATGGTCAGCCGAGAGTCTTAGCGGAAAGATCAATAAAGGAGAAGATGTGGAGATAATAAATGTTGAGGATCTTAATCTTATGGTTAAAAAATGTAACCACACTGCTTAATAAATTAACTAAATATATACCAGGTAATTAAATCTATCAGGTAACTAAAATAAATCAATAAGGGGGGAGCTATGGCACCTTATCAGGGATTAGCAGTTATAATAGGTCTTTTTCTACTGATCATAATCTTTAGTGCAATCAGAATACTAAGGGAATATGAAAGGGCAGTCGTATTCCGTTTAGGCA
>JBLNEL010000004.1:0-5331 GCA_050262615.1 Bacillota bacterium | reverse complement strand
CTACTGCATCGATTTCACTTTTATCTTTTATCACACCGTGATTTTTACTTAAAAGAACAGCAATTACATATTCAATTGCGATTGAATGATCAAGTATTTCTCCAACAATTTTAATTTTTTCTTTACCTGCAGGTGCATGTGTTAAAATTGCACTGCTCATTCCGATTCTTTCAACAAGTCCCTTTGCTAAAGGCATTTTCGTTTCAGTATCGAAGAACTGGTACTTAATTGAAGAACTTCCGCTATTTAAGACTAAAACTTTCATTTATTTATTAAATCTCCTGTGAAATTATTTTCCCGTCATTATTGTATTTGTAGAACCCTTCCCCTGTTTTTCTGCCAAGTTTTTTCTCGCGTACCAGTTTCCTTAAAATCGGGCAGGCACGGTACCTTGGTTCTCCTAAGGTTTTCCAAAGAGTTTCCATCCAGGCTAAAACTTCATCTAAGCCCATAGCATCAGCCATCTCCAGCGGACCTACAGGGAAGTTATATCCCAATTTCATCGCTGTATCAATACCTTCAGCAGTAGCAACACCTTCCATCAAAATGTACATTGCTTCATTTAACAATGGAACAATTGCTCTTGTAGTAACAAATCCCGGGTATTCATATACTTCAACAGCAGTTTTGCCGATTTTTTTTGCGAAAGATTTAATTCTTTCCATTGTTTCATCTGAGGTATCAAAGGCCTTGATCAGTTCGACCAAAGGAACTTTTGGGACAGGATTAAGGAAGTGCATTCCAACGATCTTTTCTTTCCTTTTTGCTGCTTCAGCAATTTTTGTAAGGCTTAATGTAGAAGTGTTTGAAACAATTATTGTGTTAGGCTTTGCAATAGCATCAAGCTTTTTAATAATTTCCTGCTTCAGTTCAAAATTTTCGTCTACAGCTTCAATAATCAGATCGCAGTCTTCAGCATCCTGCAATTCTAACGTCCACTTGATCCTGCTTAAAACGGATTTTTTTTCACTTTTTGTCATAGCCCAACGGCTGATTTCTCTATCCATGCCTTCTGAAAGTTTTTCCTGCGCACAGTTTAATCTTTCTTCATCTTTTTCAACTATCAGTACATCTATTCCTGCAGCTGCCACGGTCTGGGCAATGCCTTGTCCCATTACTCCTGCGCCTATAATCGCAACGTAGTCTATTCTTTCCTGATCATCTTTTTGTGGAGTACCATGCAATAGGTCCTCTAATTTAAGTTTTTCTTCACTCATGATTGATTTTACACCTATTTGATTTTATAATTTTATAGTATTTTCCTGCAGAATATGCATGTAAATGACTAACTGCAAACAAGGGCAAATACTATTCCACAAAAATTACCGCAAAACACTTCAATTTCAACGTAATTATTAGTCTTTTTATTAAAAATAATAATTATTAACCTCAAAATGAGAAGAAGTAATTATTTATACTCTGCCTCCGGCTGATCCACGTTCAGAAAAAATGCAAACGCAGCAAGAATAACTGCCTGAATATCCAGCAAGTATTTATCCCAGGCCTGAAGATTGAAAAAACTCATAATAAGAAATAAACCAATCCACAATTTGAAAACCAATGGTATTTTTCGTGAAACTGACAAATGGAGTATCCAGCCCCCGGCAACTGAAGAAAACAAGAACAATACAATGTGATAATATGGATCGTGAAAAAGCCAGATCATTAATTTATGGTAAAATCCAAGTGTCGTATTATAAGGCTGCAGCAGTATAGTTGAATAATTCTGCCTTGCGGGGGCAATAATATAGAAAATCCCCCCCAGAAGGCTCCCTGCTAAAAATGTACGGGATTTATAAATCTTATTCAGGTAATAAATAATTATTGGTGAAAGATAAAAACCTAATGCTGAAAGGTGATATGCCGGTACATATGCAAAAATCTGCCCGAAAACCTCTCTGATCCGATTATTGCTTTGCATGAATGAATTTTTCGGCATAGTTCCATTCCAAAATAGCATAAAAAATATCAGTCCGGACATCGAAAGCAGTGAAAAGATTAATTCCTTGTTTAAAAATGTCTCTCTCTTTTTTAAGCTTGCAGCAGCATTTCCGGCAGCATAAATAATTCCAAATTGCCTTATTAGCGGAGCTGCAAACAGGGTAAGATAATATACTATACCGTTTTTGTTTTTAATAAAACTGTAAATAATTGCTGATACACAGAGCAGATAAAGTGTATCTGTGTAAAATAGTACTCCAATAAAATGAAGATAAGGATTTAGCAAAAACACACTGATCAGATAAATACTTAAACCCGGTCTTTTTGGAAGCAGCGCCCTGAGGGATTTGCTGAAAATAACTAAAGTAAGAAAGACCATTACAGAATCGGACAAACGTAAAAGAAAAATTGATTGCCGGATATTTAATATTAATCCCGCCAGATAAAAACTTAGTGGAGTTTGCGGTGACTCATATGTTTTAAGAAAAGCTAATGAGAGCGCTTGCGGAATGTTTTTAAAGGAAACTGCGACATCATAGAATATACGTTCATCTTTAAGGGGTTCCCCTGGTAAAAAAAAGAATATGATCAGAAGATGAATTACCCATACCGCGAATGGAATTTCAAGGTGATAATACTTGTAAATATGGTTTTTAAGCCTGTACAATTTAGCCCTGTTTCGTGAATTTTGGAAAGCAATATAAGAATTTTATTCCAAATATTGCTTTTTGGCTTTCCCGGGAGCATATTGTAAGTAGTTTTAAAATTATTATTAATTATATCTGCCGTTAATCTCCTTTTTTGAAATGACTCCAAAAGAAGCTTTAAATAAATATTTCGGGCATAAAGATTTCCGTCATGGCCAGAAAGAAATTATTGAATCAATTATGTGCGGCGAAAACATACTCGCAGTACTTCCAACCGGAGGCGGCAAATCTGTTTGCTATCAGGTACCTGCCATCCTTTCTGATAGGTTTTCAATTGTCATTTCACCCTTGATTGCATTAATGAAAGATCAGGTCGATTCACTTAATAAGGTTGAAAGAGTTGCGGCATTTATTAATAGTACAGTTGACTTTCGTGAAGCCGAAGAGATTTTCGCCAGCATTAATTCCGGCCAGATAAAACTGCTATATCTGGCTCCTGAGAAACTTGAAACTATATCGTTTGCTGATAAAATTAAGAATCTCTCCCCTTCCTACCTTTTTGTGGACGAAGCTCATTGCATCAGCGAGTGGGGACATAATTTCAGGCCAAGCTACAGAAAAATAAAAGACTTTTGTGACTACATTTCGGTAAGAAACATATCAGCATTTACAGCTACAGCTACTCCGGAGGTCATTAAGGATATCGTTCAGCAGCTTGGTATGAAGAATCCGAGAGTATTTGTTAAAGGTTTTGAACGCAATAATCTGACTGTACGCGTTATAAAAACAAAGAAAAAAAAACTTGAATGCTTCGACCTGCTAAGCCATTATAAAACACCTGCTATTATCTATACCGCTTCAAGGAAAAGAGCAGAAGAAATATCAGAATTCCTGAACCTTTATAAAATGAATGCGGCATATTACCACGCCGGCCTTTCGGCTGAAGAGCGTAAATATATTCAGGAGAGTTTTCAGCAGGATAAAATAAAAATAATTGCTGCCACAAATGCCTTTGGAATGGGAATTGACAAAAAAGATATCAGACTGATTATTCACTATAATATGCCGGGCTCGATTGAAAATTATTACCAGGAAATTGGCCGTGCAGGAAGAGATGGAAATGAAGCATTTGCATTCCTTTTATATGACGATTCTGATAAGCAGATCCATAATTACTTTATATCGAATTCTTTACCTGATAAAGATTTAATAATTAATATCTATAATGCAATTTGTGATTATGGGAAAATTGCCGTTGGCAGCAGGTCCGATAAAGAAATTGCTTTGAACAGCAGTTATATTTCTTTATATGTTAAAAGAGAGGTCCCTAAGGCTCTCCTTAGTTCAGTTATCTCAACACTTGAGCAGGCGGGATACCTTAAATCAATAAGTGAGTACGAGAAAAAGTACTACTTCCAGTTTAACCTGCCTGCTGAAAAGCTAAAGGATTATGTAAAAAAGACAAATGATATGGCACGCGATATCATTTTGCTTCTCCTTCGCGAATATGGCAATATGATAATTAATACCAGGACACTCATTTCAATAGAAAAACTGGCTTCCGGTTATGGAGTATCGGAAAAGTATATAGAGGACGAATTGACACTCCTGGAAAATATGGGAATAGCTGAATATTCCTGTCCGCCGGCAGGAAATACAGTAAAACTTATAGGAACAAGAGTTAAAGAACAATATCTTACTTTTGACTATAAAAAGGTAATGCAGAATTATGAGAATGCTCTTTCAAAACTTGACTCAATGGTAGAATATGCATATTCTGGCAGCTGCAGAATAAAATACATTATCAATTATTTCGGTCAGGATGATCATGAGTACAAATGCGGAAAATGTGATAACTGTATGGAGAACCTGAATATCAATTCAGCTATTTCTGACTATCTGTCTGAAATAATAATAAAAACCGTTTCTGAGAGCAGTATTGGGATATCTGAAAAAAAACTTTATGATATTCTTATGGGCAAAGCTGAAGACGAGTCAAGATTGATTTATTCTTCATTTGGATGCTGTACAAGTTATACGCAAAATGAGATAAAAAGCATATTGGAGCTATTATTATCTACAAAGCTGCTTCAGAAAGAAGAAAAAAAACAAAGAAGATTAATATTAACTGAAAAGGGATTCGATTTTATTAAAAATAAAGAAATTGAATTCTTTAAACCTGAGGGATCCCCGGCAGAAAGTTTCGAATCTAATCTGGAGCTCTTTAATCTCTTAAAAGAAGCACGCCAGGCAACCGCCAACCGTTTTCAACAGTCTGGCAGTTTGATATGCCCTGATGAAATATTGAGGATGATTTCGGAATTAAAACCACAGTCCCCCGCACAACTGTTGTCGGTAAAAGGTTTTACACAGAAGATGTTTAATAAATTCGGTGAAGAAATCATTCTTGTAATAAATGAGTACCTTCAAAGTAAAAATTCGGCCGCACAGCCTCAGTCAGAGAAAAAGCTTCCTGCGAATATCTCTGAAACTTATAAGTTGTTAAAAAAAGGATATAAGCTGCCGGACATTGCTTCTTTAAGAAAATTATCTGAAGCAGTCATTTCAATGCAGGTTGAAACAATACTCGAATACTTCCCTGAAACAGAGATCAGTGAGCTTTTTGATAATTCTGACCTTAATGATATAATTCAGCAGATCCGCAAAGGTTATACTGACTTGAAAGATCTGAAAAGCAGATTACCCGAAAATATTAGTTATCCTCAGATTAGAATTGCTGTAG
>JBLNEL010000003.1:0-4238 GCA_050262615.1 Bacillota bacterium | reverse complement strand
TTCGTTTAACCTTTCTGATCTTTCACTTCAGAATAACGGTCAATATTTTTCAGTTAAATGGAAAATCCCTTTCCTCGATAAATGGCACCTTTTCTATTACTATGGGATGAATGGCATTGGGGGGCTTTCCTATAAATTTGATAACGGCACTTCTTTGTCTGCTGCTGCAGGCCTAAGAGCTAAGGAAAGATATGTTATCGATCCTAAAACATACCAGATGACAATTAATATGGTATGGAATGCAGGTCTTTTTTATGACAGGAACAATTCCCTTCTGGCCAGTCTTCTATTAAGCGGACAGAAGGATAATTTCCTTAACCTGAATATCTATCCCGGAGTAATAAAACTGGGTGAATTCTCTCCGGGACTTTGGATGCTTGTTAAAGAAAACGGAAGATTCTTTTTCGGTATATCAACTGTTTACGCTCCCGGAATCGGCCTGCAGTAGTTTTCTGGAATTCCTTTATTCAGATATCCTATTGATTCTTATTAATAATTTCCTGCAGTGCTTTTTGAAACACTTCAGCCTGACGGATAAAACCTATATCATTCGGATGAATTCCATCTACTGTGCCTTCAAAATCATCCCCGAGAAGATTGTCTCCGGGTAAATAATAAAGGTTCTTAATCCCTTCGTTATTTAACCTGATTATGCTCTCTTTT
This sequence comes from Bacillota bacterium, assembly GCA_050262615.1. Taxonomy (GTDB): domain Bacteria; phylum Bacteroidota; class Ignavibacteria; order Ignavibacteriales; family SURF-24; genus JAUZPB01. The sequence continues at coordinate 3,575 of JBLNEL010000003.1, read as the reverse complement.
AGGAGAGCACCTCTTTCTGAAGGGAAACTATTCCTGAAATCACTTTCTTCTACAATCAGAACAGGAATGTTTGGGTGGACTGCATGAAGTCTCCTGATAAATGGATCGACTCTTTGTTTAACCTGTTCAACTGTCATATTGCGCATACAGTCAATTACATATACTGAAGCATCAATTTCTGAAATTAGTTCGGCTAGTTCAGGCTCCATCTGACCATTGCCTGAAAAGCCCAGGTTAATTACCGGATAATTCATATTCCTGCTGATAATTGAAGTATGCACCAGCCCGGGACGTGAAGCACACCCGCCTTGTGTAATTGAAGTGCCGTAGAAAACAATTGGCTTTTGATCTGTATTTTTACTAGCTGTCTTTTCAACTAAAACACCTCTTCCTGAAACTCCAATCTCAACTGAACTTACTCCGTTGTACAATGGAAGATAAACACAGTATTCAGATTTATTTCCTGAAGTATCTGAAGCCTTAAATACAGCAATACTGTAAGGATTGCCGCCCGGACGCCCATTGCCCAGAAAATGCCATTTGTTGTTTTTTTCTTTTAGGTAAACATCTACTCCGCTTACTCCTGTCGAGGGCATGTGAGGCATTGCAAGGTTTGAACTTATCAGCTTCCACCTGATAAAAAATTCTTTTGCTGTGGTAACAAATCTTACAGAAATTCCTGCTGAATTATGACTCAGGCGCCAGACAGGTTCACGAACCATCTGCTTTGCCTTTGCAGGCAGCCTGTCGTAAAAAGATTCCGTACTATTCCAGGCTCTTCCATCAACAGTTAAGCTCTGTGCGTCAGTCCAGATAGTATCACTGACACTGCTGCCTTGAGGAAACAAATTAGCTGCACCCACACAAGTAAAAAAAAGCAGCAGCTGAAATTTTAAGACGCGATATCTTTTCACTATTTATTTCTCCGGAAGATAATTATTCTAAAAGTTTAAAATATCAGTTTTTGCCTTTTTATTCCAAATAATATTTTCAGAAGATGCTATTTTACTTTAGGTGTTGAACTCCGGAGAAATTCATTTGTTTTCAGAACCAGTACACAGCTTGGTGCATGTGTTATTTCGCCTGAAATAACCATATCGACAACATGCTCTAAGGAATATTTATCTATTTTTATATCTTCGCTCCCCTCCTGCTCTTTTTCGGTAAAACTTAGATCTCTTGCCAGAAACAGATCAAGTTTATTGCTTACAATTGATGTATCTGGATTGACTATTCCAAAATGCTTCCATTCTTTTGCCGATATTCCAGCTTCTTCCTTAAGTTCCCTCCGAGCTGCCTTTATAGGTTCTTCATTTTCTTCTACAGCACCGCAGATAACCTCAATGCTGTCTCTGCCTAAGGCAAACCGGAACTGCCGTGTCAGATAAACATTATTGTCTTCATCAATGGCAAGTATTGCTATCCCGGGAATAACCTTTACTGTAGAATACTTCCCCTCTTTATTATCAGGACTTATTACTTCATTCAGGCTGACTTCTATAAAATTATCTGAATAAATTTTTTCTACATTCTTAATTGTCCATGGACCATGTTTTTTGCCCATTTTTAATATCCTGCTTTATTCGTTGTATAAAAAAAACTTAATACTATCAAGATATCAGGTATGGCAAATTAGTCAATTCAATTTGGGTCGGGGAATGACAGGAAGGGGAAATTTTTAATTTTCTAAAAGGTTTAATTCCATTATTCTCTGCAGTACGCATTTTTTTGTGGTACAGAAGTATTCAGCAATAAACTTTACAGGAACTTTTTTTGTAAAGCGCCTGATCAGTTCTTCATCCATTTCCTGAGTCCAATCTTCAATTTCAAATACAGGCTTCTTTTTTGATACTTCCTTTTTAAGATTGAAACTGTATTTATTTACTGAGGAATGATTGGAACTGTTTGATACTAGAATATGATTATGTGAGCTGAAAATAAGATCCCGCATATCAGCATTTATCAGTTCTTCCGGAATCCTTAACTTTCCCTTCGTCCTTGTAACAGCAACATATAACAGATTTACCTCCTCGGCAAGACTGTCAGCATCAATATAGTCGAGCCCATCTTTTTTTATCAGTTTAAGAATTCCATCTTCATTTATAAAATCTTTTTCCAGCGTCACTTCATCATATTCGAGCCCCTTACACCTGTGCACTGTTGAAAATATTACATCAGCCTGATTTCTTTTATCATCTGCAACATGCTTTTCCTTCAGTGACTTCAATAACGAAGGGATTTCGTTACCATATTCTTCTACAATATCAACCAGCATTTGAATTTCAGTTTCTTCGGATTTCTCTGCATACTCCTTTAGCTCATCAATATTCTTCATGCCCTTTATCAGCTCATCGCGTATCAGGTTCTGATTGCCATTATAAAGATTAAGCACATCATAGATACTAGCACCTTCGGCAGCATATGTATATGAGCTCAGGTTCCCTTCAAAATATATTTTATTTACTCCGGAATAGCTAGTTATCATATCAATTGCTTTAACCAGAAGCTTAAGATTGGTCCTTGCTATTACAGCCCTGGTTTTGATCTGATTTGGCTTCCCTACCCCTTTTATTGTGCTTGCCTTTATATCGCTGAAATGCGTTTTCCATTTTAGAATCTTCATCGCAAGATCTGAAATTTCATCGTCCAGTCTGAAACTTGTCGTAAGCGGGTATTCATTAAATCCCTGCACCTTTTCCAGTGAGTTAATTGCATATCGCCATGCGTAGATCTGCTGATGTGTATCACCTACAATTATCTTCTTTGATTTCTGCTTTAAAAAAACATCCAGCATTGCAGGCGACGCATCCTGCCCCTCATCAAAAAGAATATAGTCATAGGGAAGTTTGGAATCCTGAAGCTGAAAAGTTTGAGATAAAAATCGTGAGTTATATTTATTTCTGCGCGGTTCATCTTGGCAAGAAGAAGCCTTGTACCGTATTCAATCTCATCATAGAAATTGTTTACAAAGTCCAGTGCAGCAGGATCTGCTATAAGTGAACGGTAATCAAGATCCTGTACCTTATCTTTATTGCTGTTGCAGTAGTATGCAGCAAATTTTTTTATATGATTTGCAAGTACATAGGCGGCATTCTTATCCGGAGTATTGGGATTTAATCCAAGGATCTCTTTTATCTGATTTGTCTTATATCCCCTGTCAATTACATAACTGCTGCGCTTAACTATCCTGTCGAAAGCAAGTGAATGCGCTGTCTCAACTCTGACGTTGTTTAATCCCAGTGACGAAAACCTCTCTTTAGCAGACTTCTTTACTGAAGCATTAAATGCAATGTACAAAAGCTTCTTCGAAGCTTCCCTCGACTTTGCATATTCAATTAAAGTAGTGGTTTTCCCTGAGCCTGCGCATGCATTGACTTTTATATCACAATCAGTCTCTACAACTTCTTTCTGTTCGTATGTTAATTTCATCTTCCCTATAAATCCAGATTCAGTGCGGTCAAATATCTATCAGTAAATCTGACTATGAATATAATTATTAAAGCCTGACTATTTATAAAATATCATCTTAATGGAAACCACAAGAAGAAAAACTCCAAAAACCTTTTTTAAAACTG
>JBLNEL010000002.1:0-2922 GCA_050262615.1 Bacillota bacterium | reverse complement strand
AAATAGCTTTTATATGGCCTGCAATATTTTAGAGCGGGTCTAAGTTTTTATTTTATTTTTTATTAAATCCATATTATTAATAAGCGGATCCTGGTGGTCCGCTTTATTTTATGTGCTACTTCTTTTATCTCTCAGAATATTTATTCCGGAATAGATTAATTTAGCCGGGCAATAAATCTGCTTTTATAAGCAAAGGGCTGTCTTCCCAAAAAAGGTTTGTCTTCAATTTTCTGATCCATGAAATAAATTTACTAAATAAGTTCTGAAGCATTGCTTTTTAAATTTAAATTTTATAAATAGTAAACATATGTTTACTATTTATTTACAGTTTATATGAGCAATTCAGGTGAATCTATTTTAATAGATCTTCAAAACTACACCTTACCCGGCTCAGGGGAGAGGCCGGTAAATTCAGAGCAGATATATGCAGCACTTCCGCGTAATACTGAGAGTGTGAGGTTCGATATCTATGATTACGAGATGCTTTTCAATGATGAGGCTACAAAAAAGGCTATCCGGGAAGGGAATACAATAGGCTGTTTTTATATAGAGTCTCCGGGAATGCGTTCACTTCTGAAGAAACTTTCGGTTGATAACTTTGAAATGCTTACCGCGGCAAGTTCTATTATACGTCCAGGGGTTGCCGAAAGCGGGATGATGCAGGAGTTTATTGAGAGGCACAAGCATCCTGAAAAAAGAAAATATCTGCTGCCTGATATGGAAAAGTACTTAGGGGAAACCTATGGAATAATGATCTATCAGGAGGATGTGCTTAAGGTTGCTCATCACATTGCAGGGCTTTCGCTTGAAGATGCAGATCTATTAAGAAGGGCAATGAGCGGGAAGATGCGTTCGCACAAGAGCATGCAAGATCTATCGGACAAGTTTTATGCTTCATGCCGGAAAAAGGGAATAAGGGATGAAGTTATTAAAGAACTATGGAGGCAGATAGAGTCATTTGCCGGTTATGCATTCTGTAAAGCGCACAGCGGGTCATTTGCGCTGCTTTCTTTCCAGATGGCTTATTTAAAGGTGCATTTTCCTGCCGAGTTTATGTCGTCGGTACTAAGTAATCAAGGGGGATTTTACATGCCTGCTGTATATATACAGGAAAGTAAGCGTCTGGGTCTAGAGGTACTTCTACCCTCTGTAAATGAGAGTGTATATGAGTACAAAGGAAGTAAGAAAACGATTCGTCTGGGTTTTATGGCAATCAAAGGTTTCCCATATAATTCTGCTGAAAGGATCAAAAGGGCAAGAGAAAGAGATGGAATGTTTCAGGACATATCTGATTTTCTGGCAAGGACGGGCTGCGGTTATGAGGAGAGTTCTGTTTTAATCCGCTGCGGGGCGATGGACTGTTTTCAGAAAACGCGTCCTGCACTTATGCGGCTTTTAGATGTTCATTTTCACCGGAGGAAGATACTTGAAAAGGGCTGTACAGATCTTTTTATAAATGAGACCTATGCAATGGAAAAAGAAATAGAAACTGATCTTCAGTATAGTGAAGAGGAGATATGTGCAATAGAGTATGAAACCTTTGGCTACATGTTAAGGCGGCATCCGCTTGAATTTTTTTCTGATATGACAAGCAAGTCACCGGTTATAAAAGCTAAAGACATGTCCAAGTACAGTGGAAAGCGTGTAAAGATGGCCGGCTGGTACATGACCTCTAAGCGTATAAAGACGAAGAAAGGGGATATAATGAAGTTTCTTTCACTTGAAGATCTGACCGGTACGTTTGAGGCCATATTATTTCCTAAGACCTACATGCAGTATGCTGAATATACGATGTCTATGGGGCCTTATCTGATAGAAGGGATTGTAGACAGTGAAGGCGGGAACAATCTGATAGTCAACAAGCTTGAGATCTTGTCATCTGAGACAATCAAGCTTTCTACGCAGAAAGACAGTGTTGAGAACAATTATTTTGGAGACGTTGAGCAAGTAACCGAAGAAGAGATCATCATGTCGCGTACGCTTGGAAGTGAAAAGCTTCATCAGGCTTATTTGCAAAGTGCGGGTTTTTAGACAGGGTTTTTAGAAAAAAGCTGATATTCCCGCCTGTTAATAAAGCAGGCGGGAATATCAGCATCATATTTTATTTATAATTTGTAAACTGAGTAGGGAAGGCGAGGTCTGCATTTTTTACAATAGCAATAACCTGCTGCAGGTCATCTAATTTAGGTCCTGTGACTCTGATCTGTTCATCCATAATCTGCGCATTTACTTTGATCTTAGAGTCCTTGATCAATTTTACAACAAGTTTTGCGTTCTCTTTAGAAATCCCATTCTGAAGAGTTATTTTTTGTTTAACTCTGCCGCCAGAGGCAGGTTCAACTTCTTCAAGCTTCATTGCTTTCAGAGAAATATTTCTTTTGATAAATTTAGATTCGATTATATCAACACTAGCCTTGAGTGAATAGTCATCTTTCGAATTAATAGAAATGTACTTGTCTTTTTTATTTAGTTCGACCTCAGTCTGTGAATCCTTCAGGTCATATCTTTGCTGGATTTCTTTGATTGCCTGATTAATTGCATTATCAACTTCCTGAAAATCAATTTCAGAGACAATATCAAAAGAATGATTTTGTGCCATAATATTAAACTTTTGGTTGTGAATGAAATAGTTAAGAGAGTAACAAAGTGTTTATTACTGAAAATACAATAAAACTAAAAATGAGAAACCGGAAATATTAGTGATCTGAAGCGGTAGAATTGATAAACTGCAATAAAGACTGACGGTTCTTAAGACTTTTTAATTTACATTCCAGTTTCATTGCCTCAGACCTGGAATTAAAGCTTTTCTGAGCGACCAATTTCCATGGGAGGCCAGATTTAGTAAAGTTAGATTGGCCTGAATTATGCTCATAAAGTCTTCTGGATAAGTTATTTGTTTGCCCTATATAATACTTATCCTTT
>JBLNEL010000001.1:0-2568 GCA_050262615.1 Bacillota bacterium | reverse complement strand
ACCATGGCACTGCAAAATTGGGCTTTTGTTATTTCACAGTTTTCTGTTACTTTCCAGGAGAGACTCAAGCCTTATGTCTAAAGTCTCTCTCTGGCATTTACACTAAATTTTGGACAGACTCTTCAGAAATCTTGCAAAGCGAAGGCTGCATTTCTTGCAGCCTGGATAAATGCCCGTTAATATTTCATGCACTTACAAATTAAAAATTCTTTCTGTCACTTCATTTTTTTCGCTGAAAATGCTCAGTATTATAGCATTATTAATTTCTGACACCTTTAAGCCTGTAATAGCACCATCTTCAATTTTAAGAACCGGCTCGAGGGAATTAATGTCTGTTTGTGGATTACGGTTATAGTAATTAGTATCAATTTTTAACATTAATAAACGATCCAGTGTGGCAATGACAATTGTATTGTTCAATACTGCAATATCAACCACATATCCTTCGAGCGACTCATCAATTCCATAATCGGATCCGCAAATTTGAAAACCGGTTTTAAGATCACTCAATTTAAGAACGCCTATACAATCCTGGCTTGTTCTGGAATACCCGCTGAAAGAACTCGATATGTAGATCATATAATCCTTGTTTAATATTGCTTTATGGATACCTCCATTCGGCCCCATCATAAATGGGATCTCGTGATAGGAAATGAGCTTAATATTATCGGCGTCACTGAGATTATACTTAATTATATATTTGGGCAGTATTACATTATCTACGGCATATAAGGTGTCCTTAACAATTAACAGGTCGTCAATGCTTCTGGCATAGCTGGTTATTTCTTTTGGTATTTCAATAGTCTTCCATTCACCTTTATCCAAATTATAATACATAAATATATCTTTTACGTTATATAATTGACCTCCAAGGAAAATTAAATTATTGTGCTTCAGAATGGATACGGGAAAAATAGATCCGGGGTAAGTTATTTCCTTGCTGTTACTGACCTGCCAGTTCTGATCCAGTTGTTTGACTATTACCTTGTGAGAACTTGTGTCCAGGCAGACAATACAGTTGTCCTTTGTTACATAGCCTTTATAGTAATGTGGAAGCGGCAAAGTATTTAATTTTTCGATTATACCCTTATTTAATCTGCAGACAATTGCACCGCTGTCCTGCGGAATGAGCATAATTTCTGGTGAGGAATTGCCGTTTTGAATATTCGAATAAGATGTTTTCTTAAAAGTCGAAGGAAATAAAGATTTATATAGCGAACCAGAACCGCTGCATGAACAAATCAGTAACCCAATAGCTGCAAGTAAAAGATAAGTGAACGCTTTCTTAAAAATCATGCTGAGTATTTCCTATTTTACAACTTTATTATGGACGTAGTATAGATATTATGTAAAGAGGAGGTATTAACTCCCTATAGGACCTTTTAAATCCTTTGTCATGATTAATTGAAGTGAATCAAGATTTAGTTTTTTATCATTACAATAAATATACCCATCGGGAATAACTGTTATTGTATCACCTCTTTTGATTTTATCATCTATTTCAAATGTTGTCCTAATTTGTTTTTCACCTTCGACTACAATTACTTTTGATTCATCATCAACAAAATGGCAGGGAATGATTCGACCTTTATATCTGATTGTAAGTGAATCAACATAAAGTTTAACTTTATTTTCAATCTTATAGTATTGGTAAAAATCAAAGACATGCCCTTGCCAGTTCTGGAGAGTTATATCTGCTTTTCCACATTCAAACTTTACACTAAGAGTATCTGAGTTAGTATTTAAAGGGATTGAGTAGAAAGTATCACAACCTGAGAGGTATGAGATGCTGATAATAATTGCAGCGAGAATAGGTTTTAGTTTCACTTTTTTACCTCAGAAAATAGTGCGAATAAATGAATATATCTGACCGTAAATATAATGTAATCGGGATCTTAGATTACCAAAAATTTATAAAAGGGACAAAGCATATTCATAAGAACTTACTTATTTCACTTTTGAATATGCTATATGTCTTACCAAGATTTTCAACAAGCGGCTCCATTTTCTCCGCATACAAATCTAGTGCATAAGCATGACTGAAAAAATGCCTGAATGCCAGATACTGCCCTAAAAGTAATTTGCAGCCTTCCGACAAGATATTTTCCTTAACAGCCTGATCAATCAGCTCTTTATGCCAGGACTTTCCAGAAGGAATTGTAATTTTAGAGTAGATGAAGATCTGCTTGAATAAGTTCTCTATTCCATTATAAAAGTTATGCAGGAGCGCCGCTACACCGGCAAGCTCTAGAACAGACAGGTAGGGAAGTTTTGCAGAAGGAGGCATTTCTTTTAATACCTCTTCGATATTTTCCAGTTCGGCCTTTATCTTCAGGGATAATTTATCCATAGATCAGCATGCCGTCAGATTTAATCATATCGGTAAGCAGGCTTTTTTTCTTCAGGTCAATCAGGTCGACAGGCTTGGAGAGGCTGAAGATGAGTTCGCTGTAAAACCTGAAAAACACATTATCCGGCAGGCCTTCCACACCAAGATCAATGTCGTTTGATTATAGGGAAGAATAAAGGTTTGTACCGAAAAGATAGAATTTTTAAACCATATAAATT